>JBKJQK010000352.1:0-6086 GCA_046594095.1 Anaerolineae bacterium
AAGAGCTGGAAGCCCGGCCCGCCCGCGATCGGTCCATCCTGGAAGAGGCGGGCGGCAGCCCCGCGGTTCGAGCCCGCATGCAGCCGTATGCCACCTGGGAGACGTTCTCGGGGCGCATATCCGGTCGTCCAAGCCTTGTCCTTGGCCTATCCGCCGAGGCAAGTGAGACAACCCCGCCCGAACTGGCGGCCAGCTTCAAGGCGGCGCCGCACTTTGCCGGACAACTCCAACCCGTCCTGAACTACCTGAAGGCCCAGTCCCCCGCCCCGGTCCTGATCGTTTCGCGCCAGGCCGGCCGGCTCAGCGAGCTGTGGGCGGAGACGCGCCCCGGGACTGCCGCCCACGCCGATCTTGACACGCTGCCCCAACACGGCGCGCTGTTTGTTAACGGCGCATTGCCAGGCGGCTTCATCCACACAAGCGGGCTGACCCTGTTGACAGATACTGAGATCTTCGGTTATGCGCGCCCGGACACGTTTACGGCCGGCCGGGCGCGCAAGGCGGCTCCCGAAAAAGGCTTTGCGGATTGGAAACCGGGCGACGCTGTGGTGCACGAGGACTATGGCGTCGGCATCTTTCGCGGGACGGTGAAGCTAACGGTCAACACCGGCACTTCGGTCGAGCCGGCCGAAGGCGAACGCGAATATCTGCTGCTCGAGTATGCCGAGGGCGATCGCCTGTTTGTGCCGTTGCATCATCTCGACCGGGTGGCGCGCTACGTGGGCGGCGAAGATTTGCAGCCGACCCTGTCCAGGCTGCATTCACCGGAGTGGCAAACCTCCAAGACGCGGGCCAAAGGCGCGGCGGCCGAGGTGGCGCGCAACCTGCTTACGTTATACGCCAGACGCGAAGTCGCGCCCGGGCACGGATTCAGTCCCGACAATGCATGGCAGCGCGAGCTCGAATCGTCCTTCCCCTTTGTCGAGACCGAGGACCAGTTGGCGGCCATCGAGGCGGTCAAGGCCGACATGCAGAGCAACCGGCCGATGGACAGGCTGATCTGCGGCGACGTCGGGTTTGGCAAGACCGAAGTCGCCCTGCGGGCCGCGTTCAAGGCCGCCCAGGACGGCAAGCAGGTGGCGGTGCTCGTCCCGACGACGGTTCTCGCCCAGCAACACTACAGCACGTTCCGGCGCCGCCTGGCGTCCTTCCCAGTGAAAATCGAGGTGCTCTCGCGCTTTCGCACCCAGGCTGAGAAGAAGCGGGTGCTGGAGGGGATGGTCGATGGCTCGCTCGACATCGTGATCGGCACGCATGGGCTGGTGGCCGATCGAGCCCAGTTCAAGGATCTGGGGCTGCTCGTCATCGACGAGGAGCAGCGCTTTGGGTTGAGCGCAAAGGAGAAGCTCAAGGAACTCCGGGTGGGCATCGATGTGCTCACCATGACCGCGACCCCGATTCCGCGGACCCTGCATATGGGCCTCGCGGGCGTGCGCGAGATCAGCCTCATTGAGACCCCGCCCGCGGAACGGCTGCCGATCATCAGCTATGTCGGCGCGTTCGAGGACGCGATCCTGCAACAGGCCATCCAGCGTGAACTCGATCGGGATGGGCAGATCTTCGTTGTGCACAACCGGATCACGAGTCTGCCCCTGCTAGCCCAAAAAATCCACCGACTGGTGCCAGAAGCGTCTATGGCAGCCGCCCACGGCCAGATGCATGACCGCGAGCTGTCGCAGATCATGCAGACCTTCTCGGATGGCGGGACCGACATTCTGGTCTCGACCAACATCATCGAGAGCGGGCTGGACATCCCCAACGCCAATACCATCATCATCGACCGGGCCGATCATTTCGGGCTGGCCGAGCTGTATCAGTTGCGGGGGCGGGTCGGGCGCAGCTCGACCCAGGCCTACGCCTACTTCTTCCACGACCGGCTGGCCAAGCTGACCGAAGACGCCAAGGAACGCCTGAATACATTGCGCGAGGCGGCCGGAATCGGAGCGGGCTACATGATTGCGATGCGTGACCTCGAGCTGCGCGGGGCAGGCGACTTACTCGGCCCGAAGCAGAGCGGGCACGTGACCAGCGTGGGCCTCGATCTGTATACCCGCCTGCTCTCGCATGAAGTCAAGACGATGCGGGCGCTTCGGGATGGGGGCGAGGTGCCGGTTGAGCCGGCCAGGCCGATGGTCATTGACTTGCCGCTGTCGGTGCAGCTGCCCGAGAAGTATGTGGGCAATGACGCGCTACGCCTGCAGCTTTACCGGCGGGTGGCCAGCCTGGACAGCGAAGGGGCCGTAGCGGCGTTCGAAGAGGAGTTGGAAGATCGCTTTGGCAAGCTGCCCGGGCCGGCGCTCAACCTGGCGTATCAAGCCCGGCTCAAAATCGCGGCGAACGGGTTTGGGGCTCAATCAATTTCGACAGACGGGAACCGGATCACAATCCGGGCCGACGCGATCGAGAGAATCCCTCGGATCAACTTGGAACGATTGCTGGGCGAGGACGGGATCATCGGACGGCGACAACTCACGTATTCGCGGAGCGGCACGCCCGAGCAGTGGAAGGCCCGCCTGATGGAGCTTGCCCACAAGCTGGGCGAGTTGGCTGCGCTGAGCCAGTAGGTGGTCTTGCGTATCGCCCGGCGGTCAGCCCGGTACGGCGTCTGGCTCATCGCCCCGCCGCGATTCTGAGCGCCAGCGCCCGACGCAGGCCGCCAAAGTGCTTGGCGTAGTACCGCCGGCGGCTGCGCCACTTGATCGCCTCGGCCCGGGCGCTGGCCTGGCCGCTGCTGGCGCCGCCATGGTGGGTGACGACGGCTGCGGGAACGCACCAGCGCCCCCAGCCCGCGCGCTTCATTCGCATCGCCCAGTCGATCTCCTCGCAATACATCTCGAAGCCTTCGTCCAGCAACCCCACCTGCTGGATCGCCTCCCCCCGCGCAAACATGGCCGCCCCCAACGGACTGCCTATGCGAAAGGAAGCCTCTCCGCCAAACCAGGCCCGCGGATAACGCCCATCCAGCCGGCTGTCGCGGAAGCGGCCCAGGCGGGGCTGGGTTTCAATCAACAGTTGGGCGAGGCCCGGGAACTCAAACGCGCCCATCTGCAGCGTGCCGTCCGGGTTCTCCAGCTTCGGCCCGCACAAACCGCAGCGTGGCTTGGCCGCCATGACATCAGCCAGCGCCCTGGTCGCGCCCGGATGAACGCGCGTATCGGGATTGAGCAGCCAGACAAAGTTGGGGCGCTCGCCACCCGCGCTGCCGAACCCGAGCGCCCGCATCGCCAGGTTGTTGCCCTTCACAAAGCCGATGTTCTCGGCCGACGCCTTAAGCTCAACTTCGGGGAACTCCGTTCGGACCATTGCCGGGGTGCCGTCGCTCGAGGCGCTGTCGACGACGATCACCCCCCCGCTCAAACCCGAGGCCGCAAGATCATCGAGACAACTCCTCAGACAGTGGCGCAGCAATGCGCGCACATCCCACGAGACGATGATGATGGCCAGGTCCATCTCAGGACCGCGCCGGACCCGCCGCAAGGGGCGTCAAATCGCGCGTCATCGTCATTCGGTTTCCATGCCGGCCCTCGCCCAGCCCGATCCCAAATTCCCAGCGCACGTCCGACATGGCCTGGCGGATGATCCGCAAGCCAAGGCCGCCAATCCCAACCTCGTCAATTGAGGCCGGCTTGTTAGGCCCGCCTGGGTCGGGAACGCGAAACGACCGGCCTTCATCAACCAGCGTCACCACCAGCGCCCGTTGGGGTTCCCACACAATCTCCATATCAATGTTGCCCAGCGCGCCGTCATACGCATGGTCAATGATATTGGCGCAGGCCTCATCCACCGCCAGCTCAATCCGTCCCGCCTGGGCCTCGTCGAGCCCAGCCTCCAGGGCGGCTGCATTGGCGACTCGCGCAAAGACGACCAGCTGATCGTGGCGGGCGGGAAGGCTGAGCCGGCAGAGAATGGCCATTACGGCGCGGTCAGGGCGCTAGAACGCGTCCACCGCCTCGAGCAGGTCATCAAATATCGGGAACAAGCTTTGGAAACCGACGACCGCGATCGTATCGCGGATCTTGTCGTTGGCGCCCGCCACATACACCGCTCCGGAATGGGCCTTGGCTTCTTTCAGGGCCGCCACCATGGCCCGCAGACCGGCGCTGCTGATGTAGTCCAGCGCGCCGAAATCCAGCACGATCTTGTGTCGCCCTTCGAGCTGAAGGCCCTTAAGCGCATTGTCAAATTCCGGCGCCGTCGCGCTGTCCATCCGGCCTGCGACCGACACGATGTCGATCTTCTTGAGAGCTTTGACTTTTAACTGCATCATGATGAATGATTGTAGTCGAACTGGCCAGCGCAAGGGCGACGACGATCCAGAACAACATCACCGAGTTGTGAAAGTCGATGTTGAAGAAGTAGTGATCAAACACACCGCTCAACAATGCCCCGCCGACAGCCCCGTGCGCGCCCAGCCAAACCGCCACGTCCTGGCTGATCGCGGCGTTTGCCGGGGCCGCCAACGCCGGGCGGATCGCCCGTGACGCCGTGGAGACGAGCCCAATGACAATGGTGACGAAAACCGCCAGACCCACCAACCCCATCTGTTGCGCGATCAGAAGATACATGTTGGAGACGCCGATATACAGATCAACGTCTGGAGTATCCGCAAATCCAACCCCGAAGACCGGATAGCGCTCGATCAGTCGGAACGCATCCTTGTACTCGCCCACCCGCATCTGGGTCGCCAGGTCGCGCCCTGCAAAGCCATCCGCAAAATGGGCGATTAACTCGCGGGTCTGGGGAAGGATCAGGGCCACGACGATGACGCCGGCTATCAGCGGCAGCATCCGGCGGTATTTCAGGACGCCCATGACCAGCGCGACGAGGGCCAGCCCTACCATCGCGCCTCGCGAAACCGTCAGGACAAGGGCCAGACCCATGGCGCTCATGCACGCGACCACCACAGCCCGCGGCCATACCGGCCGCTCCGCAAACACCTGGGCCAGGCCAATCGAACCGGTAACCAGCAGAAAGCCGCCAAATGCATTCGGATCAATCCACAGGCCGGTCGCGCGCTGGAGCAAAGCCGGATCATCCCGGACGTAGCGCAGCACGCCCGCGCCCTCAGGATATCCAAACGGGCGCAACGAAGACAGGAGCCTCATCGCCAGATCATCCGGGATCGCATACAGCGCGATTCCAATCAAAGCCGCCAGCGCGCCAAAAATCAGAAAGGCCCGGACCGCCAGCGCGCGCGCCTGCGGCGCCGCGAAAACACGGGCCAGCACAAACACCGAAAGTAGGGTCAGCAGGAGTTCCGTGAAGCGGCGGATTACGAGCGTTGTCAAGGGGCCATTCGGGATGCCCGCCACAAAGGCGGCCACTGCCACAAATACCAGGCCCAGGAGCGGGCCGCCCACTCCTGCGGGCACGCCTGATCCGCGCCCGCGCGTGTTCGTCCGCGCCCGATCGATCCCCCAAGCGCCCAGAAACAACACCAGGGCGGCGTCAACGATGGTGGGCTTGAAGCCAATCGAGACCGGAGAGGCCACCCGGGGCAGCAACGCGATTCCGGCGATCATCAGCCACACCGCGCGCTCCGGCGAGCGCATCGCCCAGATCGCCCCGCCAAAGAGCGGGATCAGCGGGAGGAGAAACAGAGGGTTGACCGTGGCCGCCAGGGCGCCCGCGCCGAGCCCCGTGATCGCGCAAATGGCGCCGATCGCCCATTGTTGGCGCCGATCCGGGACAGGCAACTTGATACCAGGATTCATCGCGTCATTCGGATACAATCGGTCAGCCTACGGCACCATGCAAACACCGCGCATCCTGAGGAGCCGCGCGCTGCCGATTGCCTGCGCGATTGTAGCAGCGGCCCTCATAATCACCCCGGCCGGCGCGCAGACGCCCCAGCCTCCCCCCACCCCCACCCGGGCGCCAACGCCGACCCTCGTCGCGCCGGTTGCCCGCATCCTGACGCCCGTCCGGGGCCAGTCCCTGGGCGGCAGCGTCACGGTTCAGGGAACTGCGAACTACCCGGGCTTTGCCCGTTATGAGCTAGCCTATGGGCTTGAACCGGACCCAAAGACGTGGCAAAGCATCGGCGGCGATGTGCAGCCGGTCGACAACGGATTGCTTTCGACCTG
>JBKJQK010000039.1:0-6288 GCA_046594095.1 Anaerolineae bacterium
CGCTTGTGATGATAGCAGTTACGCTCGCGGCCCCTTTTGGCATCTACGCCCTTCGCGCTCCCTCATCAGCAAGGCACGCATGGGCGTTTGCTTCAAGACTCTGGGCCGCCCAGGCGCTCCAAATGCTCAGTTGGGCCGCTACGAGCGCATTGCTTCTGGTCTTGACAGTTGCGTTGATTGCTGATACAAGCGCGATTCCAGGCCCAAACGAAGCTCTCCTTGCCCTTTTCAGCGGCATCTTATCCGGGCTGGCGGCCCCCTTTGTGCCCAATGGTATGGGCGTACGAGAGTGGGTCATCGGTTTGGCGCTTCCGCCCGGAACTCCAATTGCCTCTGGCATTGCGGCGGCGATCTTCCATCGCATAATTATTATGTTAGGCGAACTCCTGATTTTCTCGTTTTTCAGCCTGACTTCGTTGCAGAGAAGCGTGTCACCACGCAAGTAAGCCAAACGGGTGATTGAATGCGAGAACTGCGGAGCGCAAAATAACCTCATTCCAGCTTAGGCTAACGTTATGGTTGCCCACTGTTACGTAATACAGGAGAGTTATGTTAAAGTCTATTCGATCACGAGTCGTTCTGGGCGCAGTACTTCTGGCGATGCCACTGGCATCCGCGTCGTCGGTCCAGGCGGTTGGTCCAACCGGGAGTTATTCGAGTGGCATTGCGTGTGTCAATCTCGGCGCGGCCTCCGCATCTATTGCGGTGACCTTCTATAGCGCTGACAATGGCACGGCCATTACCACGTATTCGGTGCCGGGGGCCGTTGCGCCCAAGAACAATGTGGTCCTCTTCACACCGAGCATCCCTGGCCTGCCTTCATCGCTTCAGGGCTCGGCTGTCGTAAGTTCGGATCAGCAAGTGGCCTGCACGGCCGACGCGCAGCGCTCCGATGCCGGTGGTGTCGGCACGACCGTGACGCCCGCGCGTGCTGCGACCAGCGAGTCGTTTGATGTCAATGACGCGAGCGCGACTTTGTATGCCACTCAGGTGGTGAAGACACTCGGGAACAGCAATACGGGCTTCTTCAACAGCTACATTGCCGTCCAGAACATCGAGAGCGCTCCGGTCACCGCTACGGTCTCGTACGTGGATCGTTTCGGCGTCGCCTATCCGGCAGCCACTGAATCGGTCCTGATTCCGCCCCAGGCTTCGCATTACTTCTACCAGGAAAGCAATGCCGGCTTGCCATCCGCTTACCTTGGCAGCGCCACAATCGCATCGTCGGATGGTATTAAGAAGCTTGCGGCGACTGTCTCGGTCTTCAATGACGGACTCAGCTACACGCGTTCGCAAATTACGGCATTCAACGCCGCGGGTTCCGGCGGATTGAAGTTGACAATCCCGCAGTTCGTGCGCAACTACTTCGGCTTCAATAGCGGCACCAACATCATGAACATTGGCGCCGCGACCACCACCGTGACGTCTACATTCACGTTTAACGGTGTGCCATACGTGCGCGCCGATGTCGTTGGACCGAAGAAAGTGCTGTCGTTCTTCGCGACCACGATCTCACAATTGGCGCCGGTCGATGCGCTTGCGAATGGTCTTCGGACGGGTCAGGCGACCTTTGAGGCGGGCCCCGGTGGCCTGCTCGCGGCAAACTCCAACCGCCGCAATGATGGGCCCTGCACGGTCGGGGTCGTGTGTCCTGTGACGCCGGACAATCAGATCGGTTTGAGCTCCGCTTTCCGATCCTTTGCCAGTGGCACTGCCACGACAAAGGCCATCGTAAGCCGTTTGCCCCGCAACCTGGGTGGTGAGAAGATCACTGCTGGCTTTGTGATCGCGAACTCAACTGCTACTCCCGGCACATGCGACATCGAGTACGTGGGTACGCCAGCGGCGAACGAGACTGGAGTTGCTCTGGCGGCCAACGGTATCATCGGTCGCTTCGCCACAAATGTTGTTAACCTTGTTGATGCGACACAGAATCCTGTCAGCATCGTCTGCACGCAGCCGGTGTTTGTGTCGGCCAACAGTCGCTCCGAGTTGGCGACCTATCGTGGCGACTCAAACACGAGCTGGAATGCGATCAACATCCCGTAGTCGTTAGGTTTGGTTAGACCGTCACAAACAAGGGACATGGAGTTTCACGACTCCATGTCCCTTTTGTCTTCGCTGATGGCCCGACGGCGCCATGGCAAATGCTGCCGTGAACAATAAACAACGCCAGCCGGGTCGGCCTTGCGAATCCCTCACTCACGCTCAACGACTTCGATATACTGGCTACGCAAATGATCAAGATTAAACACCTTCAGACGGGGAGAGAACCAGCTACCAGAGTGATTTCGCGGGCGAGTGCTATTCTCTGTGCCGTCCTGGCCCTGGCATTGAGTTCCTGCAATCCGTTTGTGCCCACCGCTGTTCCCGCTCCGACAAATGCGCCGCAGAGTCCTACCCCGGTAAACCTGCCTCCTACCGCATCATCGCCGGCGCTTGTGAGTCCTCTGGCGCTCCCCACGTCGTTCAGTGCCGCCCCGACAATTCGGCCCCCCGTTCCCGCCGCTTCGGCTACCGCGACGCCCTTTGTGGCCGGCACTCCTCGCGCGCCTGCCCGAGGCACAGGGGTGGTCATCGGTCGCGCGGTTGTGCCCCCAGGACAGGCGCGCCACCCGTCATTCATCGTCGCCGGCGAACTTTATCTTGGGAGCCTTGTGCCAGCGGCCGATCCCAAGCTGCCCCCCGCTATTTCGGTTTCGCCCATCGACGCCCCGCATGCCCTGGTAGATCAGAAAAGCGGCGCCTTTGTGTTCTATGATGTGAAACCGGGAACTTATGCTTTGGCGATGGTCGGCTATAGTCAAAGCTACGTCCTTGAGGGCCTGAAAGGCGGCCGCGTCGAAGTTATGGTTGACGCGAACAAGACTACCGATCTGGGCGATGTGACGCTCAAGTAATCACCGCCCCCGAGCCTTCAGCGTTCGGCAATGCCCGAAGCGGCGAAATCGATCGCGAAAACAATCACGCGATCCTGGCGATACACGAGCTTAAGACGGTCATCCTTCAACAGGGATGCGGGATCGAGGAGGGGGTTGTTATCCGCGCTGGTCGCCCCCCGGGCCTGTCCCACGTAGATGTGGCTGACACCACGGTTCTTTAAGAGGCGCATATTTGCGGGCGAGAGCCCCTCCGCCTTGATCGCGGCTGGCAGCGCATTAACCCACGCCACATAGTCCGGCGTAGGCTGGCGCTCGCTGCTGTAGTTGAAGGGGGGCTGAGTCGTAGCTCGGTTGGCGCTCAAGGGGAGCCACCAGCCGCCATCGCTTCCGGCGATCAGGGATCCACCGTAAGCAGCGAAGGAGTTCACTAAGAACTTCGCGTCGGGCGGTGTGTTTTCCTTGATCCAGCTGGCGGCGCGCGCATCCGGCCGCTGGAGTAGGGCAAACCTCCCGGGTTCGATGTCCGTCAAGCGCTGGCCAAACCCGGATCCAATCACGAGGAATGACGCAACGGCGAGAAAGGCTTGGCCTGCGCGCCGAACCCATCCCATCGAAATCCTGCCAAGAATCTCCACGACGGCACCCCCGCCCTCGCCGACAACCAGGCTAATGGGGATGTAGGCGGCAAGCAGCAACGCAAAATTCGAGATGATCCCTGCCCCAGGCAAGTTCAACGCGTTTGGGTTGGTCGCCGCAAACGAGGCAATCACCCAGACAAGAATCGCCCCGATCGACGCGCTCCGGCGCCACAGACCCGCTACCAGGAACGCCGCCGCCAGCGCGAAGGCCCAGGGTGACAAGATGGAGGCCAGATCCGGGACGCTGTTGTAACTGGCGATGAATTCCGGTATCTGCGACGCCGGAGTTGAGACGAGTTGGGCACCCGTCGTCGCGATTGCGCCCGCAAATGTCCGGGCCAGCCAGGGCGCAAACAGAACCGCTCCCAGCGCGCTTCCTCGGGCCAGCGCCGCAAATCCCCATCGGCGCGACTTCATCTTGAAGACGCCGACCGTCGCAATAGTTATTGCGAAGACAACCCCCAGGATCAGGATCCGGTAGTGGGCCAGGGCCAGGCCCGCCCAGGCGAGCCCGCTGATGGCGATCAGTGTGACCGGTGTCCCGGTCCTCCCCGGTTCGCGCGCTCGCGCCAGCGTTGTCCAGACCAGCCACATCACCCCCGGCAACGCCACTTGTCCCGTCAATTGGGTGTAACGGCCCCAGTTGACGTAGTAGCCTGGATGGATCGAGACCATGCCCGCGAATCCAACTGCGATCACGCCCGCCCATGGCGCCCCGCTAATCCGGCGGACCAGCGGATACAGGGCCAAGACCGCTGCAATGTTGAGGAACTGGCCCATCCACAACACCGCTTGAGCTCCCGACAGGCCGGTCAGCCAAGCGAATACTGCCGAGACACTGTGAAAACCGATGTGATAGGTGAGTGATGTCATTTCGGCGTACGGCTTCCAGTCGTCAAACAGCCCGCCCCGCTCGATCAGCAGCTGGGTTAACACGGAGTGCTGATAGCTGTCTCCCCACATCGGCGCGTCCAGGGCGCGGATTGCCCAAAGGCGCGAGAAGACCACCAGAGCGGCCACGATGATCAAGGCGGTTTGCTCGAGGCTGAGGCGCGGACGGAGGGCAAGCGCCTTGCGGAAGCTGGCCCGCCGCCGCCATAGCTTGAAGGCGAGAGAAAGACCGCCGGCGAGGATGGGCACCCAGGCATAGGCCGGCCCTGCCTTGACGCCCGCCAGTCCGGTAAAAACAATGAGCAACGGGTAGGACGCAATACTCAGCGCTGGCGCCAGAAAGGCCAGATCCAGCCGGCTCGCCCCGGGCCGGATGTCCGACGGGAGCGCGAGCAGCAAGGCAAGGCCCGGCACGACAAGGATGGCCGCGGCTACAACGCTCAAAAGCAACCATTGGCCGAACAGTCCAGCCAGTCCGGCCGCCGCCTGGGCAGGATTGTGCAGCAGCCGAAACGACAGCTGGGCTTCCGCGGGCTGGCCGTTGACATAGGCCGCGCCATTGAGATATGCCGGCGCCGGTCCCGTGAGCAGGCTTAATCCATCCCGGCCGGCGTACTGAAGCTCAATGTAGAAGTCCTGCAAGCGCTCGGCCGACTGAGGCGGGAAGTCGATTCTGAGCGTGTCACCGGTTGAGGCGCCCACGTCGGTGGCGCCGCTGGCCAGGATGTCGGCGACATCGGCGCGCCGCCGGAGTTTGTAGGTGACACGTCCTGGGGGCCGCTGGACGGCGGGAGCGAGTCGAAATTCGATGCCCTGGAGGCCGCCCTGGTAGGCCATCAGCGACTGTCCCAACGACGACGTCGCTGTGAGTGGCAGGGAGCCGGCATTCGCAGTGGGTTGGCCGGCCTCGACAAGCGGACCCCCGCACGCAGTGAGCGCAAGCGTCGCGAAGGCCAGGACCATCATGCGTGCCGGAGCTTTGAACCGCGCGATGGAAACCATGCAAGCCATTCTATGCGTCTCGTGTTCCCGAGTGCCGACGCCAACGTTGTCTGTGGCACAATCGGCTCGCCCATATGTCGATCACCCTGACCCCGACGGCGCTGGACGGCGTCGTCATCCTGGAACCCCGCGCTTTTGGCGACGCTCGCGGGTTCTTCTACGAAAGCTATCGCAAGGACCAGCTCGCCGCGCTTGGCCTGAACATCGACTTCGTCCAGGACAACCACAGCCGGTCCGCCAAAGGCGTCCTGCGCGGCATCCACTATCAGGGACCGCCTCAGCCCCAGCTCAAACTCGTGCGCTGCACGTTAGGGCGTATCCTGGACGTCGCGGTCGATCTGCGCGTGGGCTCGCCCACGCTTGGCAAGTGGGTGACGGTCGAGCTCAGCGCCGACAACCGCAAACAGCTCTTGGTGCCGGCTGGCTTTGGGCATGGGTTTCTGACCTTGTCCGACGTGGCCGAGGTGCAATACAAGGTCGACGCCTATTACGCCCCGCAGGCGGAGGGCGCGATCGTCTGGAACGACCGTGATATCGGGGTGGATTGGGGCTTGACCGAGGCGCCCACCGTCTCCGCCCGGGATGCCCAGGCGCCGTCGTTTGCGGCCTATCTGCGCGCCCCGGCTTTCCGATTATGAGCGGGACCCGAATCCGGCCCGGGGCGCGTGTAACATTGAGAACAACTTGAGCGTGGAGGGTAAGTTAATGGCCGATCTATTCAGCAAAGTCGCAAAGGATCCGACGATGCGCATGGTCCGGATGGGGCATGAGCAGGGGATCTATCCGTATTTCAAACCGCTGTCCGAGACTGAAGGCACCGAAGTCGTCATCGACGGCCGGCGCCTGATCATGATCGGATCGAACAACTATCTGGG
>JBKJQK010000364.1:0-3842 GCA_046594095.1 Anaerolineae bacterium
GCATGTGTATGACCGCCTGAGCAAGCGGGTGGTCGCGGGCCGGATCCTGCGCTACCGCGACCTGATGCTGGGCGGCGAGCCTCACGATGCAATCGATCCCGCCCAGGCCGCGCAGGCGCTGGCTCGAGAGTTTGTCGACAAGCCCGAGAAGCTGCCGCGCTGGAACAACGATGTTCGCCCGTGGCTGGCAAAACATCGCGCGTTGGCGGAGACGATCACTGTGGACATGCTCGAGCATGCTCTGGCGGCCGCCTGGCTGGGCGCGACGACCTACAAGGACATCCTCGAGTTGCCGATTCTGCCGGCCCTCCAGGCGGCGTTGGGGGAGGGGACATGACTTCGACGCAGTCTCAAATCCAAAACGGCGCAGTCGAAGGACGCCCGCGCTCGATGCGGCGTGGTGAGAGGTCATGACCCGCAGCGCCTGGCGGGCCCTCTCAGCCCTTATCCTCGTCGCAGGTCTGGGTTGGGCCTACGCGACCCGCCCGCCGGGTGGCGCGCCTGCGCCGGCCACGGCCTCCACCCGCGTTGGCGCGCCCGCCCCCGATATCCCCCTGCCGATGCTCGACGGCGAGAAGCGGACGCTGGCCGATCTGCGCGGGCGCGTCGTTGTGCTGAATTTCTGGGCGAGCTGGTGCGGGCCGTGCCGGGCCGAGATGCCGGCCCTGAACGAGATCCAGGCCGCTTTCGCATCGCGCGGCCTGACCGTCATCGGCGTAAACCAGGGCGAGGATGCCGCGACGGCCCGACGCTATCTCGTCAGCATCGGGGTCGATTTTCCGATCGCGCTCGACCAAAGTGGCGTGTCCAACCGGCTATACCGGGTCGTGGGCCTGCCCACAACCTATCTGATCGACCGCCAGGGCATCATCCGCGATGCGATCTTTGGCGGGCCGATGGCGCGGGCGCTGATCGAGAGCAAGATCGTCCCGTTGCTGGAGCCGTGATGCAGCCCTTCATTCAAGTCTTCGGCCTGACGATCTCGGCAGCCCCGGCCGCGATCTGGCTGGGTTTCCTGCTGGCGACCTGGCTGGCGGGCAAGACCGCGCGCCGGCATGGCCTGGATGGCGACGCGGTCAATCGAGCGCTGGTCACGGCTGGATTCGCCGGACTGCTCGGAGCGAGGTTGGGCTACGTCCTTGCCCACGCCAGCGCCTACGCCCGCGATCCGCTCGGCGCGCTGGCTCTCAACGCGTCGGCGCTGGATGGGCTGTCGTTCGGGCTGGTCTTCGTCCTTGTGGCGGCCATGCAATTGCGCCGGGCGGGCCAGCTAAAGCTTGCGCTGGCCGACGCGCTGGCTGCCCCGGGGTTGGTCATGACGATGGGGCTGGCCCTCGCCTCGTATTTTGACGGGGCCGTGTATGGCGCGCTGGCGGCGTTGCCGTGGGCGGTGGAGGTCTGGGGCGCGCTTCGCCATCCGGTTCAGCTTTACGAGATTGGGGGTTTGATACTTGCGCTGGTCTTTCTGCTTACGACTTCGCGCCGCGACTGGCCGGTGGGCGCGCGCTTTCTGGTCGCGATCCTGATCGGCGGTACGGTGCTGGCGGCGGTCGAGGGCCTGCGGGCCGATGAGGCCGCCCTTTTCGCCGGGATGCGGGCGACGCAGTTGCTGTGGACGGCGGCCTCGGCCGGAGCGGCCTGGGCGCTGGGCGAGCGGGTGAATCGAAGCCCAAGCGACTCTCCCCGAGGCTCGTCTGCGAGGAATGAAGAAAACAAGACGAGAGACCAAAAACTCTTGTAAAATGTTTTCTATGCAGCAAATCCAGACAACCCTCTCCCGGCGCTGGCAGACCGTGATTCCGGCTGAGATTCGCAGATCTCTCCGGATGAAGGAAGGCGACAAGATCGTCTGGATTTTTGACGGGGCAACCGTGCGGATTCTGGCGTTGCCGGCAGATCCGATCGCGGCCTTGCGCGGAAGCGGCAAGGGTCTGCGCTTGACCGAGAAGCTGCTGGCCGCGCGTAAGGAAGAGCGCGCCCGTGAGCGCTAGACCGCGCGTCGCGACGGCCTACGTGCTCGACACATCGGCATTGCTCACGCTGGTTGAGGATGAGCCGGGCGCGCAGGAGGTCGGGCGCGTCCTGTCAAAGGGGAATTCCTTCATCCCGCATATTGCCCTGCTCGAGGTCCGTTACATCACGCTGCAGGAGCAAGGCCTCGACATGGCCGACTTGCGGCATGCGCTGCTGCTCAGCTGCCCGGCGGAGGTGCTGTGGGAGATGGACGAACCAACACTGCTCACGGCCGCCCGGCTCAAAGCCAGCCATCGGATTTCGCTCGGCGACAGCATCGTCGCGGCTTACGCCATCCAGCGTGGAGCGACGTTGCTACACAAGGATCCTGAGTTTGAGCCGCTGGCGGGTGAGTTGAAGCTAGAAGCGTTGCCCTACAAGGGCGCTTGAAAGTCGGCGCATTTAGGAAGTGGTTCTTGGTCGGGCGAATCCAACCCTCGCGTCGGGCTCCGGTCAAACTGGATCCAGGTCGCCGACGTAGATCGCATTGAGCCCCTTATTCACGCATACGGCCACCAAACGTCGATCCGCGGTGACTAGCGGGATGCGGAGCCGCTCCGATAGCGCCAGGTAGAACGCGTCGTAGATGCCGATGGCGTGCCGCCGCGCGATGTCGACCGCCGGGAGCAAGAGCGTCCTGACCGGCACGGTCGTCAGCGCAAGATCATCCAGGGTCGCGATATCTTCGCTCAAGGTCGAGTAGGCTGCGCGCAACTCGTGCTTCCTGAGCGCGCCGGCTACTTCGTAATAAATGACGTCGGGGGCGTGAAACTCGCCATCCTGCCCAATGACGGATTCGAGCGCGCCGACGCACGCTTTCGCCGCCTCGCCTCCGACAAATGCCTCAACGATCACAGAGGCATCAATCACGTACTCCCGCATGGCTAACGGGCCAGCCGTGACTCAGCTTCGATTCGCGTTTCGGCTAGCAGATCGGCGCCGGATGCTATCTCGCTTCTTCGCGCAGTCATCTGGCGGCGAAGGAGCTCGATGGCTCGCATATGCCGCTCGGACGCAGCTTCGCGATCCGCCGCCCGCTGGAGGAGATCGACGACCATCGCGCTGAGGGTTTCTCCGCGCGCGGCCGCCATCGTCTGGGCGCGCGCATACAGCGTGTCGGGGACGTTGCGCACATGCAATACGGCCATTATTCTCTCCTGATTGAAGCATAGCACACCGTGTAGCGACTCGCTACACGCCTGCGGGCGCCCACGCCGCCGATCACCGCCGACTGACCACTTGCCGGGCGACATCCAGGGCCTCGTCGCGGGTCGAAATCTCGCCGATCATCTGGGCCTCGCGAGCGGCCTCGAGGGCGGCCCCCACGGCCGGGCCGGGCGGAACGCCCAACGCGAGAATATCGTCACCCGACAGTAGCGGCGGCGGGGCGACTTCAGGCGCATAGCGCGCCTCAAAGTGGGCGATCAGCCCCCAGCCCAGCTCGGCCAGCTCCGGCGCCAGGGTCATCCCGAGCAGGGCTGCTTCCGGCGCGGCGGCGCGGGCGGCCCGCATCCAGGCGTATTCGGCCCGCGGCCCGCGCAGCCGCTCGGATAGGGAAGCGCCGGCGCGGGTGGCCTTCGCCCGTTCGATTTCGGGGACGCTCAGGCGGAGCGCCCGCCCGCGCCGCTCGACCGCCTCAACTGGCGCGGCCGCGCACAGCGCCACCAGCCGGAGCAAACCCAGGCGCGGGCCATTGGCCAGCGGCTCAGCCAGCCGGCCGGACAGGCCCGGCCTGCGCGTCCCGGCTTCGGCCAGCAGGTGGTCGAGGGCGCGCAGCCCGACGAACGGGCGCGCGGCCACAGCCTCGGGGACCAGAATCTCGAGCAGGC
>JBKJQK010000106.1:0-4693 GCA_046594095.1 Anaerolineae bacterium
CCACACGTCGCCATTCCAGGTTCCCCAGTGCCAGCCGCTGTGTTGCGGCGTGCCCAGAAGGTAGGCGCCAGTTGGTTTGGGTCCGGGCCGGTAGCCGGCAAGGAATCCGAATATCTCCGACGGCCGGATGAAGTCAAACTCGATGGTGTAGTTCGTCCAGTTCGGATCTCCAAAATATGCGAAACCCTGGCCCGTCGCTTCGAGCGTGCCGTCCGGCGAAAGCCGCCAGGCGCCATTGTCGATCCGCCACCCGGCCAGCGCATCCGATCGCTCGAAATCCTCAGCGAACAGAACGGCACCGGTGGCCGCGTCGCGGACAATGATGTTGTCAACCGCCATGCTCGGCCACAGCCGGTCGAATTCAAGCCCCAGCTTCGACATAGGATGGGCCGCATAGTCGATCGTCGGCGGAGGGCTATCGTGAACGCCAGATGCGCGGAACCCAGCCATGCCGCCGCTCGGACGGGAGGCGATGTCCGGAGGAAAGATGCCTCGAGCCGTGATCTCCGACAGGGGTTGGAGGATCCGGGCCGTGAACTCGCCGGTGGGCACATTCGCGGTGATGCGAACCCGGTATGTCTCGTCGATCGCCCACGCATGAACGGCGAGCAACGCCACATTCAGCAAAACCGGCGCCAGCGCGATCAGGGCCAGCCTCGGGCGCCTCACGAAGATCAAAAAGACGAGCGCGGCCAGCGACAGCGCCGCGACCCACGGCGCCATCATGTCCACCTTCGGATCGTTGACAAGGCGCCATTGAACCGCAAGCGAAGCCCCGAGCCAGGCCAGGCCCGCAAAAATGCCCAGGGCGTTTCGCAGCGCTGTCCTACGCGCCACGGGGTTCGCGGGTTGGGCTGTCTCCATTGATTTCCTGAAGGGAGATATTGTCCCAGTCAAACTGGGCCGCAAAGGCGCGGGCATTCTCGGCCATCCGCCGGGCGCCTTCGCGATCCTCGAGGACACGGGCCAGCGTATCCGTCAGACTGGTCACGTTGCCCCGCTCAAACACCGCGGCAACTTCGTCATTCAGTGTCGACGTATGTGCCGGAATATCGGATACGACGACGGGCAAGCCGCTAGCCATGGCCTCCAGCAATGCCAGCGAAAATCCTTCCACCATCGAAGTGAGCGCGAACAGCCCGTGTTCGGCATACAGCCGCGGCATCTGCGCGTGCGGGACAGTCGCCACAATCGTCAATCGAGCCGCGATGCCCAGCGCTTTGGCCTGGGCGGTCAACTCCGGTTTGAGCGGCCCATCGCCCAGTATCGTCACGCGAAGGCCGGGCCAGCGCGGGATGAGGGCCGCCACCGCAGCCAGAAGAAACCGGTGCCCCTTGAGCGGAACGAGCCGTCCGACGCTCAGGATGCGCAGGCCGACGCTTGCATCGTCCGCGCCATCTCCCCCGCTGAATTGGCGTGTATCGACCCCGTTCGGCGAGAACTCCGCTCGAGCCCGCCATTTCGGAACCCGGCGCGCAATCTCGACGAAATACGGATTGACCGCCAGGACCCGGTCATACTTGAGCACCCCCCCGCAAAAACATCTAGCCATGATGTGGGCGGCGATCCCGAAAAGAACTCCGTAGTTCCGGATCGCTTCGCGCAGGGTTGTCGGAAAAGATTGAACGACGACCAGGCGCATGGCCCCGCCCAGGCTAAAAAACGCGCCCAATCCAGAAGACGGGAACGGCGACATGTCGTCGCGTATGAGATCGTAACGCTCACGTTGAAGATGTCTGAACGCGTGTAGAAAAAGCAACGCGCTCGACGCCGCCTGCGGCGCATAGTGCGGATAGGGGAAGCGGCGAAGGAGCGTGGTAGGCAGTACGTCGCGGGCAAGGATGCGGACACCCTCCCACATCCGTTCACCGGGCTCATCAGGCGACACGCGCGCGCACAGGACTGTCACGTGGTGGCCGGCGGCGGCAAGACGGCGGGCGACCTCGCGCGCGCGAATCTCCGTGCCGTATTCCTGAAGCGGCGAGACTTTGCAGATGAAGAGTATCCTCATGAACGGATGGGCGCGAACGCGGCGGGCGGGCGGAATGCGGCTGGCTGTATGGGTGATCCGCATGCGCCGCGGCCGCCCTCTCATTTCGGGGCGAAGTATACCGATCCGCGCCTACCGGAAAAGTCGGTGGATTTTGGAATCCGGCCGGATCAGGTACCGCGCGTGGCGGGCCCACCGGGGTGAAACGAGCACCGCCAGACTGAGAAGCGATTGCTTGCCCCAAGGCGCCCGCCAAATCCGGCGCCAGGCGCGCCTGCGGGCGCCCTTGTCCTCGCCCAATTGCAGCTGGGCCATCATCTGAACGAATTCGTTGAGGGCTGCGCCCAGCGCCTGATCCGCAGCCGGCAGGTGGGGCAGCAGCCACTCAAAGGTCCGGGCAAATCGCGCATCGCTCTGGGCTGAAGACAAGGTTGACCAGACTCCCCCCGCATGAATCCGGTAGACACTCATGACCTCAGGAATGTAGGCGGCGTCGCCTGATCGGGCCAGCAGTATCTGCAGCGGATAGTCGCCCATTTCGAGCGAATCAAAGCCGGGGGGGAGTTGCCCGATGGCGTTCCGTCTGAACATGATGGAGCTAGTGTTCATGACATTCCTAAGCGTCAGCATGTTGCGCAACCTCAGCGGTTGGGGAACCTGGAAATCCGGGAAGACGTGGACGGTCCCGCCTTTATCGTTGCGCCATTCGGTGCGGTGGAAGCAGATGCTGCAGTCCGGGCGAGACCCGAGCATGTTCACCTGTTTCTGAAGCTTGCGCTCATCGAGCCAGTAGTCATCACCCTCCAGCAGGGCGACATAGTCCCCAGAGCAGGCGTTGAGCGCTCGAACGAAATTGGGCATCATGCCCACGTTCGGGCCAGCCGGCAGGGGCTTGATCACGGAAGGATGTCGGGCCGCAAGACGGGCGATGATGGCCGCTGTCTCGTCCGAGGAGCCATCGTCGCTGACGATCAGCTCGAGGCTGAAGTCCCGCCTCTGCGCCAGGACGCTCTGGATGGCCTGCTCGATGAAGGGCGCATGATTATAGGAAATCATGCAAACGCTGACGAGGGGACTCATGATGTCGCAGGTTTTGGGGGGCGCGGCGCCGGCCTTGCCCAGGTCAGCGCCCTTCCAGCGCGCGGATCGTCACGTTGCTGATCGTATCAACGGCATCTTCCGGCAAACCCGCATACAGCGGCAGGCACAGAACTCGCTCCGCGGCGCTCGCGGCGACGGGCATGCGCTGCGATCTCACATAGGGCAGCTGCGACAGATCCGGATAGAAATAGCGGCGCGGAAAGATTTCCTGCCTGTTCAGGGCGTCCCGGACCTCAAGTAGCGCGGCTTCGGACGGCAGAAGAATGGGGTAGTACGCAAAGTTGTAGCGGGTCCCAGCCCGGATGACGGGTCGTTGGACTTCCGCGCATTTCCCTAGTTGTTCGTCGTAGCGCGCGCTGATGGCCCGGCGGTCGGCGACGATCTGATCCACATACGGAAGCACGCACAGCCCCATGGCCGCGTGAAACTCGCTGTTTTTGCCGTTGACGCCGACACCCCAGAAGCGTTCCTGCCCGTTATGGCCGAAGTTCCGCATATAGCTGACGCGATGCGCGATCGCGTCGTCGTTGCAGACGATGGCCCCGCCCTCGACCGTATGAAAGAGCTTGGTCGCGTGAAAACTGAAGGTGGAGATATCCCCAAAAGCTGAGATAGGCTGCCCCTCATACACGATATCAAACGCATGCGCAGCGTCATAGATCACCCGCAGGTTGTGTCTTTTCGCGATTATGGCGATCGCCTCGACATCGCATGGGTTGCCGTACACATGGGTGGCCAGGATTGCCCGGGTGTCCGCCGTAATCGCGGCCTCAATTCCGCGCGGATCCAGAGTCAGCGTGTCCGGCTCGATGTCAACGAAGACAGGCTCGCAACCCTCCCAGACGATGCTCGACGTCGTGGCCACGTACGAGAACGGTGTCGTGATGATCTGGCCGCGCAATTCGAGCGCCTTGACCGCAATCTGCAGCGCAATGGTCCCGTTGCTTACGAAAATGCAATGCCGGATGCCCAGGCGCGCTCTCAGAGCCTCCTCCAAACGCAAGACGAGCGGGCCATGATTGGTGACGTGTCGCGATTCCCAGATCTGCTCGAGCAGGCGCGTGTATTCGGCGAGGGGGGGAAGGAACGTCTGAGTAACGTTGATCATGATGCTTTGGCCCGGCCCCGGATGCGGCCCGGATGCGGTATCCATTTTAGAACCCATAGAATTCCGGCCAGGACGACGAAACCCGCCAGTCTCGGCCAGGACGAGGACGTTTGCTGCTCCGCGAGTCCAGCAAGGACCAGCAAAGCCACATACAGCGCAACAACCCCAAAGGTTGCCCGGAAATCATACGGGATCGTTTCAAAACGCCGGCTGATCCAAAGCGCGCCGAGGGTGATGGTCAAACCGGCCAGGTTGATCGAGATCACCGCCCCCCACGCGCCGAGGCGCGGGTCCAGCCCGAGATTCAGCGCAACATTAACGAGGAGCCCGAGCGCGTTGATCAGGCTGATCCAGTGCAGCCTCCCGCTCGCGTAAAGCGGAATGGCAAAGCTGGCCCCGAGACACGTCAGCGGGCCGGTAAACAGCATGAGCGCGGCTGCCTGGGCCGCTGCCGGCGCGTATGCGGGCGCCGCGAGGGCGCGCACAACGTCGGG
>JBKJQK010000369.1:0-6953 GCA_046594095.1 Anaerolineae bacterium
GATCAAGGCGATGGGCGAGCGGTTGCGTTCCCCGGGCGTGCTTCGTGGCGGCATAGGGCTCAATCCTGCGGCGTGGAACAGATTCTCAAGAGGCGGCCATGTATATTGCTCGCGTGCAAATGAATCCCTTTCCTTCAGTGATTCTATGCGGATCGCCCCACGTTGGCAAGTCGACCCTCGCCTGCGGTCTGACCGGCGCCTTGCGCGCAACGGAAATCGCCCACTACGTGTTGCGCGCCGCCCCCGATGGCGAGGGTGACTGGGCCTGTGAAGCCCCCCAGAACGTCGTCCAGCGCATCCGCCGCAAGGCCGAGTGGTCGGGCGCCTGGGTCGATTCGATCTGTCAGGAGATCGCCCGGCGTCACCTGCCGCTGCTGGTCGACATGGGCGGCCGCCCGAGCGCCGATCAGGAGCGCATCCTCGACCAGTGCGGGTATGCCATCCTGCTCACCCGCGATTCCGCTGAGCATGCCGAGTGGAGCGCCCGCGCCGAACGCCACAATCTGACTGTCGTCGCCGACCTGCGGAGTGATCTCGATGGCGCGGACGCCTTTGCCCCCGACAGTGCCGCCAACTGCTTGCGCGGGACTGTCGCGGGTCTGGCCCGAGGCGGGAAGCCAGGCGGCCCGGTGTTTGAAGCCCTGGTTGGGCGCCTCGCCGACCTTTTTGGCGCACGCGAGGGCGACTTGCTCAAGCAGCACCTCGCCATCGCGCCCTGGAATGCCGGTGATCTGCACCTGGTCAATTTCGACGTATTGAAGCGCTCCCGGAGCGCCGGGCGTCCGCGGCCGGAGTTCAGGCCCGACGATATCCCCGATATCCTGGCCGGGATTCCCGCCGGCCACGAGGTCGCGCTGTATGGCCGTCTGTGGGGGCCGCTCGCCCTCGCAATCGCAGTCAGGCACGAGGTGCGCTGGCTGTTCGCGCCTAATCTGGGCTGGGTGGCGCCGGCCCAGGCCCGGCTCGAACCCGTAAGTCGCGTTGAGAACGCGTGGCTCGCGTTCGATCTGATCGGCCGCGGTGCCGAGCGCACGACGCTCAAGGTGACGCTCCGCGATCCGTACCTGCCCTACGACGCGCTGCGGCAATTCCCGGTTCCGCGCGTCCCGGACGATCGCGATCTCGAGATCAGCGGCAAGATCCCGATGTGGCTGCTGTGCGGTCTTGGCGCCGCCTATCGCCACTGCCGGACCCTGCGCCTTTTCGACCCCCGTGCCGCGGCAGGCGCGCTGCCGGCGGCCAACGACTATGATTAACGCATTTACCGGGCCGCACGTTCGCGGCCGCGCGCCGGAATGGAGCAAACACCCATGAACCAGCTCGAGGGCGCCCCCCGCCCAAAGTCCGAAACCACGCCTCCCGGGCTTGCCATCGGCATCGACCTTGGCACAACCAACTCGCTCATCGCCGTTGTGCGGCCCGGCCTCGCGGCCGATCGCTTGCTGTCGGCGCCGGGGACGCGCGATTACGCCCCGGACGGCCCGGCCCGCCTGACGGCCGAGCTTCTCCAATTGCCGCAGGCCAACCTCGACGGTACCGTGGCCGAGCACACCCTGTTTCCGTCGGTGGTATTCCAGGCGTCCGCGGACGGTCCGCGTTATGTTGGAATGGGCGCCAAAGAAGCCAAGTACTCCAATCGCAAGGGCAAGACCGTGTTCTATTCGGTCAAGCGCGATATGGGCACCGATCTGGACCCGTGCTACCCCAGTGCCGTCACGCCGGACCTGGACACGCCGGTCAAGGTCTCGACGGTCATCCTCAGGGCAATGAGAGAGGCGGCCGAGGAGAAGCTCGGGATCTCGCTGTCAAACGTCCCGACCGTCATCACCATCCCAGCCTCCTTTCAGTCGGCCCAGCGGCGGGATACGCTGCATGCGGCGATCAGCGCGGGCTTCCACGTCGATGAGCATTGCCTGTTCGACGAGCCCAATTCCGCTTTGCTGGCCTACATTTCCCGCCCGCGTATAACCGCGCGCTGGAACACGGATGAGACCGTCCTGGTCTTCGATTTTGGCGGCGGCACCTGCGACATCAGCATCATCGAAGTGGCGAAGTCGCCCCTGAGCGCCACCCTGACCCTCAAAAATCTGGGCATCTCGCGTTACGAGGCGCTTGGCGGAGACGACATCGACAAACACCTCGTCCACACCCAGCTCGCCCAGGCCTTTTATGCGGCATCGCGGCGGGCGGAGCGCGCGTGGGGGGCTGGTGAACGACGCTATTCAATTTGGAGCCAGCTCTACAAGATTGCTGAGTTGCTGAAGATCCGGATGTGCGAAGAACTCGAGAAGGTCACGTCGTCACGGCCGGAATGGAGGCCCGATGAATTCGCGGCGCTTTCCGTTTCCGTTCCTCCCCAGACCATCAAGACGACTGAAGGGCCGATCACTCTCGAGGACCCCGCTCTCACCGGCGCCCAGTTCGTGAAGCTTATGGTTCCGTTCCTCGACCCGTCGTGCGCCGGCGACGTCGACCGCGAGTACTACCGGGTGACATCGATCTTCACCCCCATCCTCGACTCGCTGGAAAAGGCCCGCCTCAAGCCGGCTTCTATCACTCGGGTGCTTCTGGTCGGGGGCAGCTCGCTCAATCCGCTCGTCGAACAAGCCCTGGGAAAGTTCTTCAGAGATGCGACCATCGATCGGCCCGAAGGTCTGGAGTTTCTGGTTGCTGAAGGCGCTGCTCTGCAGGCCCACCTCAAGTTCGTGCGGCGCCACGATGTCCTCCTGCCCATCGTCGGCGACACGATCGGCTTGCTCACCCAGGGCGGAAAATTCGAGTCGTTGATCCGTGCCGGGGCGGCCATTCCGTTTCCGGCCGCCGAAGGCTGGATGGAATATGGCCAATTCCGGGTGCCCAGGGATGGCATGACCCACGTCGACCTGGTCCTGTGCGCGGGCTCGGCCAACCGGCCGATTCATACCATTCAGTTGCGCTTTAGCAAGTCGGTCCCGCAGGGCGCTGTCGTGCGCCTGAAGGTCCGTTTCGACGATGCCAAGATCTTCCGGCTTGAAGCCGATCTCCCCGATTTTCCGGGTATTCGCGTTTCGGAGAGCATCACCAATCCGCTTGCGCTCTTGCCGCAGACCCCTGAGGAAAGACGCCGGACCGAACTCGAGCGCGAACTGACCCGGGCGCAAGCAGCCAACGCGTTGGAAGAGCATGTCGATGACATGCTGGAGCTTGCCGAAGTCCTTCGGAATGCGCGCCGCTTCGAGAGCGCGCTAGAGTGGCTCCAGCAGGCCCAGCGCAAGAGTGGTGCGGCATCGCCACAATTACAGCACCAACTGGCGATGAACCACCATGACCTGGGCGAAGACGACAAGGCCCACGAAATCTGGCGCGCGCTTGCCGAGCAAGACAAACTGAACGCCTGGCATGCGTTCAATGCCGCGATCAGCACGGCTGACCACCTTGTAAAGGAGCTCTTTCTACGTCGCGCCGCACGGCTCGAACCCGCGAACGGAATCTTCCGCGTGGTTCTGGGTAGAACACTCCGGCACCTCGGCAAGCACGAGGAAGCGCGCCAGCAGTTCGTCGAGGCCGAGCGACTCCTTCGCGATGAGATTCGTTATTCCGCTGACGATTCGAATCTGAAACTCTGGCTTGCAGAAGTGCTGGACTATCTGGGCCGGTCAGGCGAAGCCGCAGCCCTTCGCGCGGAGGCTCGCCAGCAGCCGGAAAAAGCAAAAACTGTTTACGACAACCTTGTCGAGCTGGCGCCTCAAACGGCCGTTACCCGACGGGAGTTCTGATCCCATGTCAACAAACCAACTTCGCTGGCTGCCCAGCCTGCGCGATCTGTCCGCCGAACAGCGCAGCGTGATCGACGATTCTCTCTCCGGCAGCGCCATGGTCTATGGGCCGGCCGGGAGCGGCAAGACCGCTGTCATCCTGTTCCGGGCCAAGACGCTGATCGACCAGGGCAAGAGGGTCAGGATCATCACGTATACGAAAGTCCTGATCGCCTTCATCAAGGCAGCCGCGCAGGATCTCGGTATTCCGGCCGACGATATCACCACGCTGCATAGCTGGGCCTGGGATCTGTACAGGCGCTATTGCGGAAATCCGCAATCGGCGCCCGGCGAGGACAAATACAGCGCCTGGGTTGATGGCGTCATCAAGTTCGCCCAAGACAACCCGACGAAACTTCCCCGATATGACTACGTTCTGGTTGACGAGGCCCAGGACTTTCCACCGAACGTGGCGCGTTTCCTGCGACTGATGTCCGACAACCTCTTCGTAGCGGGTGACACCGCCCAGTCGCTCTACGAGAACCATCGCAACTTCGGCGAGTTTGCCCAGCACTGGCGGCCGACGGCCCGCGAGGGCCGGCTGCTCAGAAACTATCGCAACCCGAAGACCGTGGCGCGCGTTGCCGCGCTCTTCCTCGGCCAATCGCCTGTTGACCGCGATCGTTTCATGGAGATCGTGCAGGGTAGGGCCAGCGAGATGAAACCTGTCTGGCACGAAGTGGACTCCCCCGAGGATCAAGTAGGCCGGATCGCGAAAATTCTGGGTGAGTCGCGTGGAGACGTCTCGATTGGCATCTTATTCCGTCACAAGGAACAAAGAAACAGCCTGGCCAATGCGCTGAAGCGCGCGGGGATTGACTTTCAGATCGCTGATAAAAATCATGACTACTCGTTCGAAAACTCCGGAATGCCCACCCTGGTCACCATCCACAGCGCGAAAGGACTGGAGTTCGACTGGGTCATCCTGCCAGACCTCAATGAGTCAGCCTGGTCGGGCTCGACACTGGATGATGAGGAGCGCCGATTGTTCTTCGTGGCGCTGACGCGCTCGAAGAACAAAGTCTATTTGCTCTCCGAGAAGGGCAAGGCCTTTGGCTTGCTGCGAGAACTGATTGCGTCGGACGCCAATCTTATCCAGCGCCCGACCTCCTCCCCAAGTCGGCCTCGCGGGACCGGCCAGACCTTCGACAAGTCGGTCAAAGACGATTTCGACGATCCGTTTTGAGTCCTGAAGTTTTGCGCCGGAGCACATACACCATGAGAATCGAGATCACCTTTGGGCAACTGACCGAGTGGCTGGTCGCCGGCGTCGCCGAGATCGACCCCTCGGATGCCACGCCAACACCGGTGGAGGCCGCCACTGACGGCCTCGGTTCCTTTTCCAGGATCCGTTTGAGTGTCAATCTCCCGGAGAAGTACGCAGCCGCAACTTCGCGGCCCGTCATCGCTCTCGCCGACGAAATCGACAACGTCACCGCGGCGACCCCGGAGCTCACCCGCGAGACTGGCTTGCGACTCGCCAATCAAGGTGAGGGCTGGGTGCCCGTCGCCTATGTCGAACTGTTACGCGAGCCCGCGACACCCGGGGTATCCAGCGAAGGGGCGAGCCTATCCGCCCTGCCTGCGCTTCTACCTGCCGAACACATCGATTCGATCCCGACCGCCGGCAGCCCCGAGCTGCCACCGACGATGCCAGCGGTGGCCGCGTCTGAACAGGTCACCCCTGATGCGGCCGCACGACCAACACCGCTGCTCGAATCCCCAATGCTACAGGTGGAATTGATCGGTGATGCGCCAACGATCCTGGCCGAAAGCGCTAATCCCGTGCCGCGGAGGCAGAGCCGGGCCAAAAAGAGCGACGAAGCCGCGCCGGCGTCGGCCAAACCAAAACGGGCCGCGAAGAAGCGCGCCCATGAGGCCGAACTCCCGCTGGACGGCGGCCTGGAGTTGAAGTCATGAATGCGCTAAACCCGGACATCACCCAAGCCTTCGATGCCTATGCCGGGGCTGTCTTTGGGCTGTGGGGGGTCCTTGATCCTGCCCCCGCCAACGACGCGGTTCGGTTCGCCCATGTGCTCGCCCTGCGCGGGCACGCGCTCAGCCTGGGCTGGCCGGAGGCGGCGGACTGGGCCAATTCCCAGATCGCGGCGCTGGCGGCGAGCGCGCCCGGCGAGCCGTTGCGCTGCCTGCCGGGATTGCGTGATCATTGGTCCGTCTGGGCGGCCGATGCGCTTCGGAATGACCGTTCCAATCTGGAACTTCAGAAAGGTGCGATCGAGACGGCCTTTGCGGGGGTCAGGCCCGGCCGTGACGAGCGCGCCGCGGTCGCGCGTTTGCTGATCGCGGTGTTGGCGCAACGTCACGCGCTCTTTGAGCCCGCGTCCCTGCCCGGCGCATCGGCTGAGAAATTCAGCTCGCCCGATGCCTGCGTCTGCGTCCAGATTGGGATCGCCCTCCGCGCCCTGAAGGACGAGGGCGGGCCGCAGGCCGCCCTCATTGAAGAATGGCGCGGGATCATGTTGAACGCAATCTTGCGCAAACTTCCCGGTCGGGCCGAACGCGGCTTTGCTCCAGGTTATCCGCTCTTTGAGGACGTCGTCCTGGCGTTTCTCCATGTCGCCCAGTGGCTTGAGCGGCCCAATGCGGCCTGGATCCGCACCTATGTCGCGGACTGCCAGTCTCGTCCGCACGAGCGCCTCACCCCGGATCAACTGGCCTTCGGCGGGTATCTGCTGGGCTTTCTTCGCGGCTACAAGAAGCTGGGAGCCGCCGTGCAAGACCGGCCGTTGCGCGCGTGGCTGTCTCGCCAGGCCCTCGCCTGCGCGCTGCAGCGCCAGCCCGGGTCGCGCGAATCAGCGCTCTTGACCGCCCTGACGCCCGGCGGGCGGTGGACGGAACTGACTCGACCGTTGGCGCGGCTCGCGTCGCTTGAGCGCACGGAGTCGCAGATTTCTGTCCAAACCGGCGACGGGGCCGGATGGCAAGTCGACCGCAAGATCGTTGACGAATCCGTCGTCATCAAGTTGGACGAAGTGCTGACGGTGCGCTTGCGCTGTGGAGTGAAATCGTAGCGGCTTTTGCGACCGATGGCGAAGCACCCGCGCAGGATTCGGCCGTTGCCTTAGTATTGACTTGCGCGATATTAGCAGGCTCCTGGCCCAGACTGGTTGTTCGGCGCGCTGCTTGCGGCCGGTCCCG
>JBKJQK010000283.1:0-3551 GCA_046594095.1 Anaerolineae bacterium
GCCGATGGAGCCGCCGTAGTCGCGGCCAAAGTTGACGGTGCGTTGCTCACCGAAGACGAGCGCAAAAGTCTCGCTGGACGATGTGGTCTGAAGCGGGAAATTTGCCAGGACTGGGGAGGCCGTGTTGTAGTCTACGGTGAACGTTCCGGGCAAAACGGGCCGGAAGGCGTAGCTCCCATCCGAGAGGGTGGTCGTTGTGAGCACAGCGCCCGAACTGCTGGTCAGGGTGACGACAACCCCGCCGAAGCCTGTGGTCTCGAGGGGGTCACGGTTGCCGTTGCTGTTTTCATCATAAAAAACAGTACCGACCACGGTCGCTCCGGCGGCAAAGCCAAAATCGGCCGCGCGATAGGCCTGATTTCCACCGAGCGAAACGACGATCTCGGCCGGCGTCGTCGGCATCATGACGTTGACTGTGCCGGAGAGCGCGCCGGTGGAGGCCGGCGCCGGGATGGCCTGGCCTTCCGCCTCGACGATGTAGTTCCCGGGCGGGAGGTTGGGGAAGAGGTACAGCCCGCTGGCCGACGTCTGGCTGTAGACCACCAGAGGTTCGCCGGGTTGATAGACGCCGTCGCCGTTCACGTCATAGACGAGTTCGATCACCCCAAACGGCGCGCCGCCTTCATCACCGGCATCGTTTTGAATGCCGTTGCCGTTGGAGTCATACCAAACATAATCGCCAATGGATGCGGCCCAATTGAAGCCAAAGTCAGCGGTTGTGATGACCTGCCCGGACGCCAACGCGAAGGTGCGTGTAAGCGCGGTGCCGGCCGTGGGCGTCATCGACGCGCCCAGGGTCGAGGTGATGCCATTGCTCACGCCGCTTAGCGAGGACGTGACGACGCTGGCGGTATTGACCGAAACAAAGTAGGTGAAGGGCGGCAGGTTGCTGAACTGATACGTGCCCGTGATGCTGGTCAGCATCGTCGCGACCACGGGGTCGCTCGGGTCGAGGATGCCATTCCGGTTCGCGTCGGCATAGAGGTTCACTCCGATGTTCGGCAACGGCGATTCGGTATTGGGATCGTAGACGCCGTCGTTATTGGCGTCCAGCCAGACCTGGTCGCCGATGCTGCCCGTGTTGGGCGGAAGGAGCCCGAAGTCAACCGTGGTGATCACTTGATTGGAGGCCAGAGTCACGGTGATCTGCGTTGGCGTCGTCGGGATGAAACCCGCCGGCGCGGTGGCAAGGTTGTAGGTTACTGTGAAGGTGCCGGTGCCGAGGTTGCCAAAAAAATAGTTGCCGTTCGGATCCGTGATCGCGGCCACCACAGAGCCACCCGGCAAGCTCAGGCTGACGACGACGCCCGGGATTCCCGGTTCGCCGACGTCTTGCAGACCATTCCCGTTCAGGTCAGCCCACACAAAGTCTCCAAGGGTCGACCCAATCGTGGTCTGAACCACGTTACTGGGGGCCGGTCCGAGATTCCCGCTAGCGTCCACCAGCACGGCCACGTTTTCGATCGTGCTCACGCTGGTCGGACTGAGCACGCGGACCGTCAGGGTGAGGGGCGGAACGACGATGACGCTATGGGAGGTGGCGAATGGGAAGGAGAATGCCCCGGGCGCTCCGCGACTCGCGTTTCCACCAAAGGTGATGTTGGCCGGGACATTCGTCGCGGTCAGGGTACAACTCCAGGTGAACAACCCCACCGTCCCGCTGATGAGCGACGGGAGGCTGGCCGGAGTCGGACCGACGCAGGTGGCGGTGCCACCGGCCTGGGCCGTATCCGAAATCGTCAAAGCGCTCGGCGAGAAGGTATCCGTAAGATTGGTAGCGGCCTGCAACGACATGGTCAAGGTGATCTTCTGGCCCGAATTGATCATGGTCTGATTGACGTTCATGACGGTGCTCTTGGCTACAGAAGCGGTGCCAGGCACCAACGCGAGCGCGCCGCCATCGCCGATGTTCTGGGGCGCGCTGGCGCGAATCGTCCACGTGCCGGCGGCGCCAGCCGCAGGATCAAACCGATCGAATGTCTTGTTGCCGCCAACCAGCAGGTAAATGAGCTTGCCGTCGGTCGCGAGCGAACCGCCGCCCGTGACGTTTGCCGGGACATCGGCGACCGCGGCATCTGACCAGGTGTTCGTCGCCGGATCGTAGCGATAGAAAGGCTTACTGCCATTACCCCGAGTGCCATAGATGTAGCTGTTGAGATACACCAGGGCGCCGCCCTTGCCTATCACGGCCGGCGTCGTCGCGCGGCTGAGCCATGTGTTGGTAGCCGGATCGTAGCGATAGAACTCGTTGGTGGCGTTGCCTTTGTAGGCGTACACATATGTGCCATCCGTTGTCAGCGCGCCGCCGGCGTTTACCGTTGTCGATAAAGGTCCGGGTAAAACACTGGCCGCCGTCGTCCAGGTGTCACTACTGATGGTGTAGGTATAGAAGTTCAGCGTGCCATTGCCGCGCAGCGCATAGATCACACCGCCAATTCGGGTCAGCCCGCTGCCGTACTTGACCGCGCCCGGGGTATTGGCCCGATTGGTCCAACTGTCGGCGCTCGGCACATAAGAACGGAATATGGTCTTGGTGTTGCCAATCAGGGCATAGACTTCAGCGCCGGCGCCGGACGTGCCATTCCATACGAGCGCCCCGCCTTGTCGGATTGCGGTGGCCTGGTCCGCGGGCGGATCCTGCGACCAGGTATTGGAGAACAAGCTGTAACTCATCAATTCGTTATTGCCACCGCCCTGATTGGCATACAAGTAGGGCAACGAACCCGCCCCGATTTCCGTTCCCTCGACGGCCCCGATGGTGCTGCCGAGCGCCCAATTCACGACACTGACGCTGCCCGTCTTGCTCGACAACACACTGTTCGAAGTGCCTTGCGGGAAAAAATAGTTCGCGCCGCTTTCAATCCCTGTCCCGTCGCCCAGAAAGGTGTACTCGCCGAGATTGCTCACCGTGCAGGTAAAGACGAATGTCGCGGGCGCGGCATTCGTCACCGTGACCGGACCACTGGGCGAGGGCGCGCTGCATGTGGCGTTTCCGCCAACGGCCGTCAAAACCGGAACGACATTACTGATGGTCGTCGTCGACGTCAAGCGCATCGTGACAGTCACAACGCTGCCCTGGCGGGTCGTGGTGGGCGCCACCGTAACGGAAACGCCAGTCGAGAACGTCGTTTGATCATCGTAGCCCAGAACGGGGGGGATAGACGCATACGGCCCAAAGACAGCACCGGCGCTGGCGGTTATAAATGAGGTTCCCGCCGGAAGCGAATCCCTAACCCGCGCAGCGTCCATCACGACGTGGCCAACATTCTGGGTGATCGTATAGACAATGGTGTCGCTGTAATTGGCGGTGACCCGGCTTGCCTGCTTGGTGATCAGCGGCGCAACCGGGAAGTCGGCGGTCGTCACGTTTTGACCTGCCGCCAGTGTCACGGGCCGATCGGGCGTGTTGAGGGCATATCCGGCCGGAAGGGCAGGATCATTCGGATTGACGGACACAACGTAGGCGCCCGGACCCAGGTTACCAAAGGTGTAGGTGCCCGTGATGCTCGTCGATCTGGTCCCAATCAGGACATCGCCCGAGCCGTCGCCGT
>JBKJQK010000325.1:0-4988 GCA_046594095.1 Anaerolineae bacterium
GACGATGACGATGTGCGGCGGGCGGGTCCTGATGAAGGATCGACGGCTGATTGGCCTGGATGAGGGGGCGATTGCGGCTCGGGCGCGTGAGTTGGCCGCTGTGGCATGGAAGCGCTATTCAGCGTAACCGGCACTCAGACTATTCGGGCTTAGCGGAATTCGCCTCGCCAAGCAGTTGCTCGATGGGGTTGAGCGGGACCGAATCCTCCCGCCATTCAGCGGCCACACCCGCGAGACCCTCCGCTGAAATCCAGCCGCGTTCGGCCGCATGCCGGGCGAGCGGCAACGTGTCATCGGCGAGGATCAGCTCGCTTCCCGCCGCGCGGACTCTCTCGGCCAGGGCCGCGATCTGGGCCGGACGCTTGTCGCTGTGGCCCGCAGTCCGGATATATACCGCCTGGATGCGCTCCGGGTAGAGGCCGACGAGTTCGGCGTAAATCTCGGGGTCCTTTTCTCCGCTGTCCCCAACCAGGATAAAGGGCAAGTCGGGGAATAGGGCCAGGATTTCTCGCGTGGACGACAGCTTGTGCTGGCGTTTGCGGGTGGGCAATTGATCGCGCCGGGCGAAACCCCACCGGCGCAGGAACAAGACTGGGCCAACCGGAATGTCATTCAGGTGAAAAAAGTCGCTGAGCAGGTCATACAGATTCCACGGGCTGTTTGACACATAGAAAAGGGGATTCACGCCGGTTGTGCCACTGCCTTTATGAAGCGCCCGGTAAAACGCCGCCACCCCTTTCAAGGGCAGCCGGGTGCGCGCGTTTCCCAGGAAAACGATCAAAGCCATCCGCAACAGGTTGACCGCATCCGTGTGGATGACTGTGTCGTCGATGTCGCTGATCACGCCGAACTGTGCGGATGGCGGCGGCACCAGGATCTCGGCGCTCGTAATCACCGGACCTGTGGGATAGCGGTTCGGCCCAAGAAACTCGAGAGCCACTTCATGCCAAAGCCGGTCCGCTGGAAGTGGCGTGGCGGGCTTAAGCACGAACTGGAAATAGCCGTGACCGTCGGCGGTCGTGTCGATTTCGGTGTCCTGGAATCGTGCTCGGATGCGCGCCCGGGCAACCTCGGTGCTCGCAAAGCGTTTCAGGATGTTGGCCAGATTCTCGCGTCGCGTGTCCTCAATCTCCGGAATCTTGATGCCCTTGTCCTCAAGCACCCGGCCGCGAAGGTGGAGTTCTTTGGCGGTGCCATACCCCCGGTAGGCCACAATGGCGATCGGATGCTTGCGGCCGGGGCGTTTGGAGAACAGGCGGCTCAACATGGGGCGGCGAATGAACAGTCCGAAACCCTACTCGGCCGGAGTTTCCGTCGTCTCGGGAACCGCGGAATTGGCGACGACGGGCGTCACGATCCATAGCGCGTCGGGGATGATGCTGATCTCAACGGGAGTCTCCCCCACCACTTCGCCGTCTGCGCTGACCTTCTGGGGCGGCGTGGCCGAAACTGACACCTTTCGCGCGCGCCAGCGCGGGAGAAGGGCCGCGGCCTCGGGGAGGCCAAGCGCGTTTTCGATCAGACGCCCGAGAGAGAGGGAATCAACCGGGCGGATCACGATCACGTCCAGGAATCCGTCGCTGAAGCTGATGTCGGGGGCGACACTCGCGCCCAGGATTCCGATCTTGCCAAAATTTGTGATCATGCAATCCACACCGTCAACATCGAAGTGTTCACCGTCAATGACAAGATCGAAATGCGAGATGGGGCGGTCGATCAGCGAGCGCAACGCGGCCAGAGGATACGCGAGCACTCCCAATCGATCCTTCATCGACCGATCCGCCGCCTCGTGCATATCGGCTTCAATGCCAATGCCGATGTGACCCAGAAACGTGCGATCACCAATCCGCCCCATGTCCACCCTGCGGAGCTCAAATGCGCCGCCGCACAGGAGGCCGATGGCATCCTCAAGCTTGGGAGGAATGGCAAGTTCTTGCGACGTGACGTTGGACGTTCCGCCTGGAAGGATTGCCAGGGGTATCTCGCTGCCAATCATTCCGCTGGCAGCTTCGGCGACCGTTCCGTCCCCACCGTAAACCGCGACAATATCGAAACCGGCCGAAATGGCGCGTTTCGCGTGCTCGCGAGCATCGCCGGCGACATGCGTAACCGACACCTCCCAAAGAATCCCGGCTTTGGAGAGCACCGTGTTGAGAACATTCAGAATGGGCTCGTCTCGCCCTGCCCCGGGGTTGATGATGACGTGGATGCGGTTGACGGTTCGAGTGCTCATATTGATGATGGTCTGTCGGGTATCCGCTTGGTGGATAAGGGGCCAAGCCTTTAGGGCAGCGGGGGAGCCTTTAACGCCGCGCTTGCCGCGGGCATCTGGCCCCCATTTAGGAACGCATGAGTGGCCCGGGTCAACGATCCAATGACGGCTGATGAGTCCGCCCAACTGAGAGGGGTCTGCGACTGCGAAAGCGCGATCACCAGGATGTAGTCTGCATCGCGGGTCATGACCAGCCCGGCGTCCGCATGGGTGTTGGCATCCCAACTCTGACGGTGGAACACGGCCGCCCCGCCCACGTTGGCGTCAATTAATCCGGTGCTGATGTTGCGGCCCAGGATCGCCAGAATCTGTTCGCATTTTGCCGGTGTCATCTGGCGCGGAAACGCCGCTACAAATGCTCCTCCGCCGCCCTTGCATGCAGCGAGCGCCTCAAACGCCCCGCCGATTTCGGCGGCCGTGGATTGGGCGCTGCGATCAAGCGGCGCGTCACTTGCCGCTCGAGTATTGGCCGGCGTGACCACCGTCGCCGGTTCGCTTTGCTGATCAAAGGGCTGGGCCAGGAACGTGCTCAACATGCCAAGCCGCCGCAACAATATGCCCAGCCTGGCAACGCCGGCTTGCGCGTCACCGTTGCCTCCTGCGCGCAGGAGCTCGTTCGCGCCAAGCGCGCTGCCCTCGAGCAAGGCGCTGGACGCCTGCTCCGCGCGCGCGCCCGCCAGAGCGCCGTCAAGCCCGCGAGCCGCCTCAATGACGGCGAGCAGCTTCAACCAGCCCTGAGCTGACACGGCGCTGTCCGCGTTGATGGAAAGTTCGTCGCCTGTCCGCAGGTTTTTGACGTATATCGAGGTTGCGCCGCCCTGCCCCGCAAATGTGGCAAGCTGGCTGCGGAGCGTTGGCTCGAGGGCGCGCAGGGTCGCAGGTCCGGCGCCAAGGTCGTCGACCGGGAGGGCAACCAACCTGTCCCGAGACCGGGCAAGGGTCGCGATCACGGCGTCGCGCGCCTCGACGAAGTTCAACTGGCGCCCGGAAAGAATTCGGGAAGCTTCAAGGGTTCCCGCGACGGGTTGGGCGAGGGATGGATCGCGATCAAAACGAGCGGCAACCCCGAGCAAAAACGCCGCCAGCTTGCTTTCGGAGTAGACAATCGGGGCTGGTATTCGGGTGGCGGACGTTTGTCCCATGATGTGAGCGGGAAACTGGTCCAGCCCCTGTTTCCGGCGCAAAATCTGGTCCAGTTGAAGCCGGGAGACGGCCTGGTTCAGTTTTACTTCGATCTGGGCAGGATCCAGGGAGACCGTTTCAGCCTGATAACTCAGCGCGATTGGGGCGCTCAGAGCCCGTGCCGTCTGGCTGATCGCTTCGTCCATTGTCAGGCCAGACACTTCAATGTCCGCGACGAATGTGCTGGCAGGCAGCTTGTTGCGGTTGGCCACGAACGTGACTGCATTGGCCGCAAGAATAGCCGCCAGCGCAAGCAGGACTGCCCAAACAGCCAGCTCCACGGGCTGTCGGACATTGATGCGGCGTTTCATCACGGCGAGTATATCCCGGCTGATTGGTATACTCGCTTGCGCGGCTCCTGAGTGCAGCGCCGCAAACCCAAAGGAGACCCCACATGAACGTTTTGGAAGCAATGCAAGGCATGACCTCGCGCTTTAATCCAGCCAAGGCGCGCGGCGTTACCGCGACCGTGCTCGTAAAGGCAACCGGCGATGGCGGCGGAGACTACCTGGTCGAGATCAAGGATGGGGTGGCCGTCTTGACCGAGGGGGCGATCGATAACCCAAATGTCACCGTCACCGTGACCGGAAAGGACTGGATCGACATCCTGTCCGGCGAACTCGACCCGACCATGGCCTTTATGGGCGGCAAGCTCAAGATTGCGGGTGACCTTGGCTTGATGATGCGTTTCCAGCAAATCTTCATGTAGGCCGAACGAATGAAGGGCCTAATCCTCAGCGGCGGAAAGGGAACGCGCCTGTATCCCCTGACGTTTACCAGCGCAAAGCAACTGATTCCGGTCGCGAACACCCCCGTTCTCTTCCGGGTGATCCAAACGATCCACGACGCGGGCATCGACGACATCGGGATCGTCATTGGCGAGACCGGCGGTGAGATTCGGGCGGCCGTCGGAGATGGCTCCGCGTGGGGCGTCCGGATTACCTATATTCAGCAGGACGCGCCATTGGGTCTTGCCCATGCGGTCAAGATCAGCCAACCGTTCATCGGTGACGAGAAGTTCGTCATGTTCCTGGGCGACAACGTCATCCAGGGCGGCATTCATGGGCTGATCCGCCAATTTGACACATCCGGATACAACAGCCAGATTGTTCTGACCCGGGTGCGCGACGCCCGCCACTACGGTGTGGCGGTCCTGCGCGCGGATGGGACGATCGAGCGTCTGGTTGAAAAGCCCAAGGTGCCTCCCAGTGATTTGGCCCTGGTTGGGATCTACATGTTTGACCAGAGCGTATTCAAGGCTGTGAACGCGATCAAGCCGTCGGCTCGAAACGAACTTGAGATCACAGACGCAATCCAGTGGCTGGTCACGGCCGGCTACCGGGTTCTGCCCTACATTCACCGAGGCTGGTGGGTCGACACGGGAAAGCCGATCGACATGCTCGAAGCAAACAGCCTCGTCCTCGACGAATTGACTCCCGCGGTCAATGGAAGCGTTGACGAGGCGTCCACGGTCGACAGCCGGGTCACGGTCGGGGCCGGCGCCGAGATCATCAACAGCATTGTGCGCGGACCT
>JBKJQK010000037.1:0-3756 GCA_046594095.1 Anaerolineae bacterium
GGCTTCAAGTATCTGGTCTACGACACGAGGACCGAGGCGCTTGCCAGCCACTGGCGCGCGGGGAAGTGGCTTGGGGCGCGACCCGGCACGGCCACGGCCAGTCTGGCTGCGTCCGGAAAGTAAGCCTCCCAAAGGACACCGGGAAAAGCAGGAAGACCGGCGCAATTGCGCCGGTCTTCCTGCTTTTCGGAGGGTCGAGCCTTGCGGAGCGTCGCCCTACAGGACCATCATCGCGAAGGCAATCGCGAAAAAGGCCACAAGCCCAATACCGACGAGGCTGATCGGATTGCGCCAACGAAACGCGTCCCCATCGATGCTCATTGGCATATGCGACCCGGATGTCGGATAGTTCCCGACTAGAACCTGATAAGTTGTCAACATGGTGTTCTCCTGTATCTGGCCAATGCCAACCCTCAGCGCGTCCGTTCCGGATCCACTTTTCCGCGGGTCGTCTGGCAACGGGAAGACAATACGGAATAATTGGCACTCCCACAAGAGCCACTATTGGTGTTCTTGAAGGAGCCACTTTCAAGTATAATTCGGATTCATGGCCAAGCATGCCCCAGAACTCGCCCTCCTCGCGGGACCAATCGACCCCGCGTCAGCGACTCCACTTTATCGCCAGCTCTACGACGCGATTCGCAACGCGATTCTGGTCGGCCGCTTCGCGCCCGGCGCGCGCCTGCCCGCCACGCGCGCGCTGGCTGTTGAATTAGGCCTCTCCCGCAATACGGTGGCGCAGGCATTTGACCAGCTCTTTGCCGAGGGCTACCTTGAGGGCCGGGTCGGGAGCGGCACCTATGTCTCGCGCGCCCTGCCTGATGAATTGCTCCGGGCCCCCCCGGTTGAGGAACCTCAACCCGGGCGCGCCATGCCGGTTGAAGATGGAACCCGCACGTTGTCAAAGCGCGGACGCGAAACATGGGGGCTGCAGATGTATGCCCCGAACGACCTTCTCCGCGGAATCCGGCCCTTTGTCACTGGCGTGCCCGCCCTGGGCGCGTTTCCCATGGAAACGTGGACCAAGGTGGCCGCCCGATGTTGGCGTAGTCTGCCCGTCGCCGATCTGAGCTATGGCGATCCAGCCGGCTATGCGCCGCTGCGCAAAGCCATCGCCGACCGGCTCCGCGATGCGCGGGCGGTCCGCTGCGCGCCCGAACAGGTCATCATCGTGGGCGGCACACAACAGGCCATCGACATCATCGCCCACGTCCTGATCAATCCCGGCGACACCGTCTGCATCGAGGATCCATGTTATCTCGGCGCATCGGCCGGCCTCGCCAAGGCAGGCGCCCGCCTGGCGCCGATCGCCGTGGACGCTGAAGGGCTCCGGGTCGCCGACGCGCGCGCGCTGGCCACCCAGCCCAGGCTTGTCTTTGTCGCGCCTTCATATCAGTACCCCACGGGCGCCACGATGAGCCTGGCGCGCCGGCTGGCGCTGCTGGATTGGGCGCGCCGAAGCGGCGTGTGGGTCATCGAGGATGACTACGACTGCGAGTTCCGCTACTCGGGCCGCCCGCTCGCGTCGTTGCAGAGTCTTGACACTGATCGCCGGGTGATCTACGTCGGGACGTTCAGCAAATCGCTCTTGCCGGCCCTCCGGCTTGGCTTTGTGGTCGCGCCGCCTGATCTGGTCGACGCCTTCGTCGCCGCCCGGGCCGTCACGGACCGGCACCTCAATACCCTCGAGCAGGCTGTCCTGGCGGACTTCATCCGCGAAGGGCACTTCGACCAGCATCTGCGCCGGATGCGAACCCTCTATGCTGAACGCCAGGAAGCTTTGATCGAAGCTGCCACCCACCTCTGGGCAGGAATGATCGACCTCCAGCCCGGTCACGCTGGTTTGCATGTCGTTGGGCGGCTGGAACCGGGCATCGACGGAAAGCGGATCGCCCGCCAGGCCGCGGACGCCGGGGTAACGGCGGTGCCCCTCTCCGCCTTTGCCGCGCGCCCACTCCGCCGGGACGGCCTCGCCCTGGGCTATGCCGCCTACACACCGCGCGAGTTGCGGATGGCCGCCGCACGTTTGACGCCGATCCTTGAACGAGCGAGTCTGGCGACGGAGTAGGCGCGCGATCACGACGACAGACCCGATGGTCTGGCGCCGAAGTTTCGCGATTACGCCTTTTGAACGCTGAATCCGGTGACCAGGACGAGGCTGGCCAGGACGATGGCGAGTCCAATCAGCACATTCAAGGCGAGCGGCTCACCCCGGAAGATCACCCCCCACATGACCCCAAAACACGGGATCAAGAGGGCCACCATCTGGGTCCGGACTGCGCCAATTCGCTCAAACAGGCCCCAAAACAGCAAGTATGCAAGCGCGGTCGAAATGAGCCCAAAGACGAGCAGGATCACAATGGTGCTGACGGACGGAAAGTGGGCTGGCAGCGACCCGAGCGCAAACGGCAGAGAAACCACCGCGGCACCAATCAACTGGCCAGTCGTAATGCGCTGGCTGTTCTCGCCTTTGAGGGCGACCCTGACAAAGCTGGTCGCGAATCCGTAGCACAAGCACGAGCTCAGCGCGGCGGCGATGCCTAACGCAACTTCGCCGTCGATCTCAAACGGCGCCCAGCCCACCAGAACCGCCACACCGCCAATGCCAATCAGGATGCCCGAAATCTGCGCCGCCGACAACCGCTCGCGCAGCCACACGGCGGCGATGATGGCGGCGAAGAGCGGCGTGGGCGCAAACAATATCGCGGCGATGCCAACCGGCAGGCGGGTTGCGGCAAATGCGCCGAGGCCGACCGGGAGCGCGCCGTTGATGACACCCATGAACAAATAGCGCGCGCCATGGGTGCGCATAGACGGCATGTTTCCGTTAGCCAGGGCAAAGGCCGACATTCCGGTCGCGGCGATGGTCATCCGCGCGCCCGTGATGAACACTACGTCGACATCGACGGATGCGATCCGAACCAGCAGGGCGGTCAACCCCCAAAGCGCGGCCAGAGACAGGATCAGGAGCAGATCGCGGAAGCGCATATCTCGGCTACCGCGCGCTATTGAATCCTCTTGTATTTATCCTTCGATACGGTTTCTTTTGCTTCGAGCTTGGCCTCTTCCGCGGCGCGATATGCGGTAATTCGGTTGACCACGCCGGTCGTGCCCATCATCACCCAGACAATCGGGCCAAACACAACCAGAACCGGCGGGGCCAGAAATGCGCTGATCACAAGAAAAGAAACGGTCAACACAAGCACGATCAAGGTCATGAACGGGTTGGCCCCGGCAATTAGCGCGGCATTCCGGAACGCCGTGCGCCAGCGTTTGGTCTCCTGCTCAACGTAGAACGGGATGACGTAGAGTTGCAGCGCGGTCCAGAACACCATCGCCGCCAGCCAGGCGCCCGTCACCCACATTGCCCAATTCTGATCGGGAAAGGCATTGACGTAGAAAAAGACGTTATAGATGAGCAGCCCGGACACGACGGTCGCCAACAGGGTATAGGGCCAGGCGGACCGCAACGACCCGCGGAACGCCGCGAAGAAGTGATCCCACCGGATGGCAAACTCGTTCGCGACCTTGTTGGCCACGACATGCAGCGCCATCCAGGCCGGCGGTCCGGGAAGGGCGAGCGGGATCGCAAGGAGGAGCACCGGCCACGGCAACGGCACCCAAAAGACAAGGATGACGAGCGCCGGCGCAAGCGAAATCGCGACGAACGTAAATAGGCTCATCAACCCCAGGGGAAGCATCTCCTCCCAGATATTGCGAATGGCCCTGGCAAAAACGCGTAGTCCCAGCATCTGT
>JBKJQK010000078.1:0-3639 GCA_046594095.1 Anaerolineae bacterium
ATGATGATTAAAATCGGTCACGAGCTTAAGGCAAAAAGCGTGCCAACAAAGCGTGCACCCGACGCTGGGCAGTCTGCGGTCATCTCAGTCAGTTTTCTACGCCTTTTCATTTTTCCGCTCGGACGGCGGGACGCCGTCCGCCCCAGCGCGGGTAACGCAAACCGTTTGTCAATAACCGGCCAAAAGCGCCACCTCTAACCACCCAAAAGCGCCACCTCTAACCGGCCAAAAGCGCCACCCTGGGACGGGTGCGATCCACAATCGCCGACGCAACGAAAGGAGCGTTGGCGACCATGAGGATTACATCCGTGATTGACATAAGAGAGATATTGCGACGACTCCGCGAAGGAGACAGTGATCGGCAGGCTGCTGAAGCGGTCGGCCTGGTCCACAAAACGATCGGCCGTTACCGGGAGTGGGCCACCGGCCAAGGGTTTCTGGTGCCAGATGTCGCCCTGCCAGATATGGTGACCCTGGCGGCGGCGTGGAAGGCCCGCCAGGCGAAAATTCCGAAACAGAACCAAACGAGTCTGGCCGGGCACGCCGAAACCATCCTCGCCCTGCGCAAGCGCGGGCTGAGCGCGCAGGTGGTCCTGCGCGAACTGCGCGAAAAGGCGGGCTACACGGGCAGCTACAGCTCACTGAGTCGCTACCTCCGCCAGCAAGAAGGCCCGGCCGAAATCGAGGTGACGGTGCGGGTCGAGACCGCGCCCGGAGAAGAGGCCCAGGTCGACTTCGGAGACGCGGGGGAGATGTGGGACCCGCTGGCCGGGCGACCGCGCCGGGCGTGGATGTTTGTGATGACCCTAAGTTGGTCGCGCCATCAATTCGTGGGCTTCGTGTTCGATCAGAAGGTTGAGACGTGGCTGAACTTGCACGAACGGGGGTTCGAGTTTTTTGGCGGGGTTCCGGCCCGGATCAAGCCGGACAACCTGAAAGCGGCGGTCGTGCGGGCGAGCTACGATGATCCGTTGGTCCAGCGCGCGTATCGGGAGTTTGCCGAACACTGGGGATTTCTGATCGACCCGTGCCGGGTCCGGACCCCACAGCACAAGGGCAAGGTCGAGGCTGGGGTCAAATACGTGGACGGAAACTTCATTTCCGGGCGCGACTACACCCGGGCGGATTCGGATGTCAATGCCGCCAATCGGGATGCTTTGGTCTGGGTGCGCGAGACCGCGGGCACGCGCACACATGGGACCACCCGGCAGCGTCCGTTGGAGCAGTTTGAGGCCACCGAGCGGGCGGCGCTCAAGCCGCTGCCCGAGACGGGCTTCGAGATCGCGAGCTGGCGGGCGGCCAAGCTGCAGCGTGATTGCTACCTGACCATCGACAACGCCTACTACTCGGTGCCCTACCGGCATGTCGGCAAAACGCTCATGGTCCGAGTCTCGGCCCGCCAGATCCGGGTGTATGCCGAGCACGTCCTGATCGCCACCCATACCCGCGCGACCCAGGCCGGCGAGCGGATCACGAACGAGGCCCATCTGCCCGAGGGCAAGCGCAAGGGGATGCGGGTCGCCTCGCCGCTGGAATCACTCAGCCGGGCCGAAGCGATTGGCCCGCGAACGACCGAGGTGGTTCAGGGGATGCTGGGGGACACGGCCCTGGATCGGCGGCGGTCGGTTGAGCGCCTGCTGAACCAGGTCCACAAGTATGGCGCCCCGGCCCTCGAACAGGCCTGCGTGCGGGCCATCGAGAGCGGGGACCCTACCGCCGAAACCGTTCGAAACTGGCTCAAGATCGGGGCGCGCCCGCTGCCCATGGCGAGCCCATGGTTGATCAGCGCGCCGGACATTTCTCCGCCGCCGATCTTCGCCCGGCCAGCCAACGAACTCCTGCCAGCCTCGGCGTTCTGCGAGTCAGCCAGCCTGGTCGTGGCGTTCGAGTCCGCGCATCAAACCAGCGGGGAGGTCGTCCTGCCATGCAACTGAACTTGACCGACCAGCTTCGCCTGCGACTGAAGCAACTTCGCTTGTCGGGGGTGCTCGACACGCTCGATATCCGGCTCCGCCAAGCGCAGGACGAGACTTGGGCCCACATCGAGTTTCTGGAACGCCTGCTCGAGGACGAGGTCGAGCGCCGCCAGCACAAGCAGCTCACCCTGCGCCTGCGGCGGGCCAACTTCCAAACTGACAAGACCCTCGAGTGCTTCGACTTCAGCTTCAACCCGCAAATCAACAAGCAATTGGTCATGAACCTGGCCACTTGCCAGTTCATCGAGCGCAAGGAGAACGTATTGATCGTGGGCCAAACCGGAACTGGAAAATCGCACCTCAGCCAGGCCCTTGGGCACGAAGCCTGTCGGCGCGGCTACGACGTCGTCTACGTCAACGCCGCCCGGATGCTGACCCAACTTCATGCCGGGCGGACGGATGGCAGCTACGATCGCCGCTTCCAGGCTCTGATCCGGCCGAATCTGCTCATCGTCGACGACTTCGGCCTCAAGCCGCTCCACCCGCCCGCCCACGAAGACGTCTACGACATCATCGCCGAGCGCTACGACCGGCACAGGACGGCCACCATCATCACCAGCAATCGGGCCATGGCCGAGTTTCCCCAGCTCATGGGCGATCCGCTGCTCGCCTCAGCCGGGCTCGACCGGCTGTTTCACTCCGCCCATGTCCTGACCATCACCGGCGCCTCCTTCCGGGCCCGCAACCGGAACAAGGAGTTGCCAACCCCGAGGCTCGAGCTGACCCGGGAGGCCTGACCCATGGTCTCGACGTCCACCGCAAGCGCCCCACGCGGCCAGAGTGCATCGGCTGCCGGACGCGTCAAGGGTTCGCTTCGCCGCGGGATCGGCGGGTCAGGGCGGGCGCGGGTTTGCGCCGGGGCCGATCCCGCGCCCTTGACCCGCCGACAGACGCCGATCCGGGCTCCGCGAAGGGGCGCTTGCTGACCAAGGCGCCCTGCTCAAGGAGGTGATGGCGCACTCGCGCGAAATCGATACAATCCAGACTCAACCAACAACCGATCGCACCCTGTCCCGGAGTGGCGCTTTTGGGTGGTTACCAGTGGCGCTTTTAGGTGGTTAGTGACACCGTTAGGCCGTCGAGCAGCGTTGGAGGTGCCGTGGTCAAATCGCAACTGGTCGCGTATTGCATCTCAGTGATCATCGGCGGCGCGCTTTTGGCAGGTTGCGGCGTGGGCGGCGGCAGCGCAGGGTCATGGACCGTCGCCGGGGGCGGCGCGCCCACCCGGACCGCTTCCCCTCTGGTGGGCCAATGCCAACCGACCGTGAATGACGGCGTCAGTCCTACGTACGAGCCGGGGTCTCCGGTGCGGTCGACGGTCGGGCACGGCCACGTCCTCACGGGAATCGTCGAATCCAGTCAGGACTGTTCGCCCATCGCGGGTGCGAAGCTCGAGCTGTGGCCTGAGTACGTGGGGCGAGGTCATCCGGACCAAGCCCGTGCCATGGTGTTCACCGACGCCGCCGGCCGCTACCGCTTCGAGTCCGAGCTGCCGGAGCACATCCATATGCGCATTTCGGCCGCAGGGTACCTAACCATCGGCCAGAACAGCTACCACCCCAACGGGCGGGCGTCGGGCGAGTTCGACATCGTCTTGAGGCCGATTTCGCCCTGAGCGCCGGGATATCGCGGCCTAACAGGCGCATCGAGCGGACACCGCGAG
>JBKJQK010000097.1:0-7545 GCA_046594095.1 Anaerolineae bacterium
ACCCGCCGATGTTTCACTCGGCGGATGTGGCCGTGCTCACCAAGATGGACCTGGCCGAAGTCTGCGAGTTCGACCGGGTCACCGCCCACGCCAACATCCTGGCCGTCCGGCCCGGAATGCGCATCGTGGAGGTCTCAGCCAAGTCCGGCGTGGGGATGCAGGAATGGTTGGACGTATTGCTCGAGATGCGGGCGGGCAGGAAGCGGTGACCTGTTAGCGATTAGCCTTGAGCCGTGAGCCGTGAGCCATCAGCTTTGACCTTTGAGCCTTGAGCGCCGGTCCCAGAGCAGCGCGAATTACCGCGCAGCACAACGTCGCCCCCACCCACAAACCGTCATTCCCGCAAAAGCCTCACAGCTCGTCATTCCCGCGCAAGCGGGAATCCACACGTAATGCCCTCGAAATCCCGGCGCCATCCCGGATTCTCGGGCCGGTGTCGCACGTGAATCCCTTTGCCGCCAAGCGGGCACGCTCGAGCCTGCGCTACTTGTGGATTCCCGCTTGCGCGGGAATGACGATCTGTAAAGGCTTGCGCGGGAATCCACAAGTAATGCCCTCGAAATCCCGACGCCATTCCCGATTCTCGCGCAAATGTCGCACGTGAATCCCTTTGCCGCCAAGCGGGCACGCTCGAGCCTGCGCTACTTGTGGATTCCCGCTTGCGCGGGAATGACGGGCTGTGGAGGCCTGCGCCGGGATGACGTCCTGTGGGGCTCGCGACGGGACCCCGTCACTCCGCGCCTCAACCGGGATGGCGTTCCCCAAGACGCAGTGATACACTCGCGCGGGCATTGGGGCGGAAGCCCAAGGAGCGACTATGTGTTTGGGAATACCGGGACGCGTGCAGGAAATCTACGAATCCAACGGCACCCGCATGGGCAAGGTCAATTTCGGCGGCATCGTCAAAGAGGTGTGCCTGGCCTATCTGCCTGAGATCGTCGTCGGCGACTACACGATCATCCACGTCGGCTTTGCCATTACCCAGGTCGATGAGGAGTCCGCGATGGAAACGCTGCGGATGTTTGAGGAGATTGGCAACCTCGGCGAGGAACTTCACGCGGAGAAATGAAATACCTCACAGAGTTCCGCAGCGGCGCCATCGCCCAAAAGCTAGCCGCCGAGATCAAGGCGATCACCACCCGGCCGTGGGCGATCATGGAGGTGTGCGGCGGGCAGACCCACTCCATCATCCGCAACGGGATTGATCAACTCCTGCCCGAGCAAATTGAGCTCATCCATGGCCCGGGCTGTCCCGTGTGCGTAACCCCGCTCGAGCTGATCGACAAGGCCCTCGCCATCGCGGCCACGCCCAATGTCATCTTCTGCTCGTTTGGCGACATGCTGCGCGTGCCGGGCAGCGCCAAAGATCTCTTCCGGGTCAAGAGCGAAGGCGGCGATGTCCGCATCGTTTACTCGCCCCTCGACGCGGTCGCCATCGCCCGCGACAACCCGGCCAAGGAGGTCGTCTTCTTTGGCATTGGCTTTGAGACCACGGCCCCGGCCAACGCGATGGCCGTCGACATGGCCAAACGTCAGGGCCTCAAGAACTTCTCAATGTTGGTCTCGCACGTGCTTGTTCCGCCGGCCATCGAGGCGATCCTGAGCTCGCCCGCCAACCGCGTCCAGGCCTTCCTGGCCGCCGGCCACGTGTGCAGCGTAATGGGCACCTGGCAGTACCCGCCCCTGGCCGAGAAATATCACGTCCCGATCGTCGTGACTGGCTTCGAACCGCTGGACGTCCTGGAGGGCATCCGCAGGGCAGTCCAGCATCTGGAGAAGGGCGAGGCCGGGGTCGACAACGCCTACGCCCGTGCCGTAACGGAGAAAGGTAACCTGCCAGCCCAGAAGCTGCTCGAGCAGGTCTTCGAGGTCACCGACCGCGGCTGGCGCGGAATCGGGACGATCCCGATGAGCGGCTGGCGGCTGCGCGACGAATATCGGGCCTTCGACGCCGAGGCGCGTTTCAACGTGTCGGGGATTCATACTCAGGAGTCGCCGTTGTGCCACAGCGGCGAAGTACTTCAGGGGATGCTCAAGCCCAATCAGTGCCCGGCATTTGGCAAGCAGTGCACGCCCCGCACCCCGCTTGGCGCGACGATGGTGAGCAGCGAGGGCGCCTGCGCGGCGTATTTCAACTACGGGCGGTTCAAAGTTGGACTTTAGCGCCTGGTCCTGTCCCCTGCCCCTCCGCGACTATCCCAACATCGTGATGGGCCACGGCGGCGGCGGCAAGTTATCGGCCGAGCTGGTCGAGCACCTGTTTATGCCGGCCTTCCGCAACGCGGCGCTGGAGAACCTGGGCGACTCGGCCGTGGTCAGCGTCCCGGGCGGGCGGATCGCGATGTCGACCGACTCATATGTGGTCCGGCCGCTGTTCTTCCCCGGCGGTTGCATTGGCGACCTGGCTGTCAATGGCACGGTCAACGACCTGGCGATGAGCGGAGCGACCCCGCTGTATCTGACCGCCGGTTTCATCATCGAGGAAGGCTTGCAGATCGCCAAGCTGGGCAGCATCGTCGACCGGATGGCCAATGCGGCCCGGATGGCCGGCGCGCAGATCGTGACCGGTGACACGAAAGTCGTCGACCGCGGGCATGGGGATGAGTTGTTCATCAACACATCCGGGATCGGGATCGTTCCTGAGGGCGTGAACATTGGGCCGGCGCTTGCCCGCCCCGGTGATGTGGTCCTGGTGAGCGGCACGATCGGCGATCACGGCATGGCGATCATGAGCGTGCGCGAGGGGCTCGAGTTCGATACGATTATCGAGAGCGACAGCGCCGCGCTTAACAGCCTGATGGCTTCGCTGTTGGCAATCAGCAAAACCGGCGTTCACGTGTTGCGCGACCCGACCCGCGGCGGGATGGCCTCGACCCTAAACGAGATCGCCCGCGCGTCCGGAGTCGGGATCATCATTGACGAGCGCGCACTCCCGGTCAATCCCGAAGTGCAGGCGGCCTGCGACCTGCTGGGGATGGACCCGATTTACGTCGCCAACGAGGGCAAGCTCGTCGCCATCGTCGCCCGCGAACAGGCCGACGCCATGCTGGCCCAGATGCGGGCGCATCCGTTGGGCGGGCGGGCGGCCATCATCGGGACCGTGACCGAGCAACACCCCGGCATGCTCGTCGCCCGGACCGCCATCGGCGGCTCACGGGTCATCACCATGCAGCTCGGCGAGCAATTGCCGCGGATTTGTTGAGCGCGCCAACCGACTAAACCGCTTTTGCGGCGGACGTATCGTTTAGCCGCGAGTCCAGGCGTTCTTCAGGAACACAGATCGAACGAATGCGCGCAGATTAGCGCGGGCGAACCGGCCGCGGTCCAATCACGAGACCGCGCGGCCTATTGGAATAGGCCGCGCGGTCTCGACGTAAGGTGTGCTGGAAGGCCTATCGATATGTGATCGGCAGGAAAACGTTGTGCCCGGTGAACACGCAAACCTGCACGCTCACGTCGTCGATCGCCAGGCCGGCGAAGTTGACCGAACTTTCGGTGTCCAGGTGGAAGCGCAATTCCGCGATGGTCCCGGCCAGGTTGTCGGCCCGCCCGGATCGCATCCCCCAGCCGGCGCTGCCAGCGATATTGACGGTTGGGCTGCCGACGTTGTCGATCATATTCCCGTCCAGCCATTCCCAAAGGCGCTTCGGCGTGGCGCCACCCGCCTGTTGCGCGTCGACGAACGCGTGGTCAAAGTTCGCGGTCTTAATCTGATAGCGCTGGGCCCAGGTCACAAAAATGGGCGCGGTCACGGTCACCAGGCTGATGTTGGGAGACGTCAGATCCTGAATGGAGTTGATTTCGTAAGTGCCGGTCAGGTCGGTCTTCCAGCAGTTTGTGCCGCTGTTGCACGTGTTGAACGGCGCAACCGGGTTAGGGGTGGTGGTGCCAACAGTGTTGGGCAGGCCATACTGCCACTCGTCGAACGAACCGCCGTGGGTGAAGCCGCCGTTGTTGGCTTCAAAGTCGGTGGTGTAGACGGTGGTGAAGATATAGCCGACCGGGCAGGCCGGCGGAGGCGGCGGCTCGCAGATGCGGATGCTCCAACTGATCAGAGTTCCCCCGCTGGCGTTGGCGTTGTCGTCGTGCAGGTCGAGGCTCCATGTGCCGCCGGCGTCCTCGCCGTCAAACCACGCCAGGCGGTAGGCGAGTTCGGGCTTGAGGGCCAGGCCTTTGAGAACAGTGAAGGCGGGCGGGATGGCCGCTTCGTCGTCAAAGGTGGTATCCATGACCGTCTGACCGCCGGTCGCTGTCGAGCCGATATCGGTGAATAGGTCGTTGTCGTTGCCCTGGGGCGAACGCAGATGGACGTCCAGGTCGGCCATCAGCGCATGGGTGAGGTTGACGGTCACATCCAGATCGGCGATTCGCACGCCGTTGGGGATATTGATCATTGAGTTGTCAGGCCGGCTCCCGGCCCGAGGCTCTTGGGCACATCGCTGCTGGTGTAAATCTGGCAGACCGGGCCTTCATCCACCGCGGGGCGGATGTCGACGCTCAAGTTGTATGTGGCGGACGGACCACCCGTGGCGGCCGTTGCCGAGTCGACATACGCGTAGTACGTGCTCGAATTCTTGACCGTAAAATAGAGCGCCTCAGCCAGCGGATTTGCCGCGCTTCCGCCGGAGCCGTCGTCGACGGCGAGGACGAGGTTGTCCAAATCGCCAAACTGGCAGATCCCGAGCCGGCCGTTCCACTGGACGTTGTCACGCTCAGGGTCGAGGTCGAGGGCCAGGAAGACTGTGTCACCCGCGTTGAGGGTGAAGCTGTACCAATCCGTCTCGGTCGGGTTGCGCGTGCCGGTGATCCAACCCGAGGCGGGGAGCGACATCGCCGTCGTGAATGAATCATTCGGCTCGATCTCGGGGACGGGGACGCCGTTTTGCGTCGTCAGATATAGCTCGTACGCGCGAATCGTGCTCGATGCCGAGAAAGCGGTGACCTGCAGGTAATAGACGCCGCCGCTGGTGATGACGGCGCCGGCGATGACCGACGACGACGCGGAGAATGAGCCGTCCTGGTCGTCGGTCTCCATCACCGTCACGCCATCCGAAGCGATCAGCCGCAACACCGAGTCGGTGCTGCTGCCAGGGCTGAAGGACGTCATCGTGCCGGCATAAACCCGGTCCCCGGCGCGGGCAGTGAAGGCGTAGTAGTCCACATCGCCGGTAATGTAGATATTGGCCCGAATGGCGCTGCCGCTCGCAATGGCGGTCGCCTGGGTAAAGAAGCCATTTGGCTCGATCTCGGTCCCGAGCGCCTGGACCTGCGGGGCCGCGGGCGCGCGGGAGGTGGCCGGCCGGGCGGGCGCGGGCAAGCGCGCGCCGACGGACACTACCAGCGTCAATAGCTCGCCCGTTTCGGCCAGTCCGGACCTTTCGCCTACGTCCGGCGGAGGCGTATCGGCCGCGCGGCGCCAAACGACCCCAGTGCAATGGCCAGCGCCAGGCCAACCCTCGTCACGGCGACCCGAGACACACCCATTCGTATGCAGTCCATTGCCTTCCCCTTGTTCGACGTTGCCGGCCGGTGAATACCCGGTCTGTGTTGCCTGGCGGCTATTATGGCCGGCAGTTTCCCCCGCCGTCCGATATTCCTTTGGGACATGAGTGTAGTGGACTTGCGAAAAAGCGGAAGGTGGTCGCGGGTGCCATTCAGTCGCCCCACGCCGAGCCGCGCGGTCGTGGCCTCGGAGGCCTCGTCCAAATGGGTCAAAGGCCTCCGGCCTCCCGGCCCCGTTCGGGCGAAGCCCCTGGCGAGCCGTAGTCCTTCGTTTGTTCAAACGCGTCCTTCTCGTCGCGTTTCGAGCCCGTCGCGGGCAATCTCGTCGTAGACTAACCTCCCGCAAACCCGGAGGCCATTTGTGAAAACCGCACCCCCAACCGTGCTCTACGCCCGCATGCTTGTCGGGCTCAATGCCCTGACCTGGATGGCGTTCGGCGCGCTTGTTCTCATCGGCGCTCATCCGTCCTACGCCGCGTCCGAGGATCTTCGGTTGGGCATGGCCGCCGCGGCTTTCGCCGTTGGAGCCGTCCTGTGGACGCTGGGCCTCCAGCTCGGCCTGCCCCGCCCGATTGTCTTCTGGATGACCGTCGCCCTGCTTGGCGCGGCGACGGTCGCTTCCTTCTTCGACAACCTCGGCCCGATGGATCTCGCCTATGCCATCGTGACCGTCGCCACAATTGCGTTGCTGCTCAGGGACCGCAACTGGCATCTCCAACGAGCCGGTTGACAACTACCGCGCGCAGCACTAACCTCAAGCTCGGAGTTGATATGAAGAGCGACGTAAAAGCGCCAAAAACCATCGATGAGTACATCGTCGCCTTTTCGCCCGACGTTCAGGCGATCCTGCAGCGCATCCGGGTGATTGCCCACGAAGCCGCGCCGGGTGCCGTCGAGAAGATTTCGTATCAAATGCCGGCCCTGGCGAGGAATGGCAACTTGATCTACTTCGCCGCGTTCAAGAAACACATCGGGCTCTTCCCGCCTGTGCAGGGGGACGCAAAGCTTCAGCGCGATGTCGCCCCGTACAAAGGCGAAAAGGGCAATCTGAAGTTCCCGCTCGACCAGCCCATGCCGTACGAGCTGATCGGCCGGATCATCCGGGCCCGCATCAAGGAACACGAGCAGGCGCTGGCGGCCAAAGCCAGGTGAGCAACCCGCTCTCTTTTACGACGTTTGTTCCGAACGCGCCCCCAGCGTTTGTCACCCTAAGTTTCGCGCCGCCGCGGCCGAGAACTCGTGTCGTCGCGCCTAAACGGACGCAATCGCGGCGTCAATCTCGCCCCACAGCGCATCCGGGATGGGATGGGTCGCCAGGGCGGCAGTTTCGGCGATGCGCTCGGGCTTGCTCATTCCGATGATCGTAGCGCTCACCCGCGGATCGCGGAGCGAGAACTGCAGCGCGGCCGCGGCGAGTGGCACGCCATGCCGGCCGCAAACCGCCTCAATCCGCCGAACCTGCGCGAGTTGTTTATCTGAGGCCTGGCCGTACATGTAGCGCGGATACTGGTCCGCCCCCTTGGCCAGGATGCCGCTTCCATACGGCGCGGCATTCGAGACACCCAGCCCGAGCTGGGAAGCGACGTCCAGCAGCGGTTCAGCCGACCGGTCGATTAGGGTGTAGCGATTGTGGGTGATGACCGCCTCAAAGGCGCCGGTTTCCACATAGCGGATCATCAGGTCGATGGGGCCGCCAGCCACGCCCACATGCGCGATCACGCCTTCCGCCTTGAGGCGCAGCAGCGCCTCGACCGGTCCCCCTTCCGACATGGCGGCCTCGAAGATGGTGAGTTCCGGATCGTGCAGATAGACCAGTTGCAGCCGGTCCAGCCCCAGCAGACGCAGGCTGCGCTCCACCGAGCGTTTCATCTGGTCGCCGCTGAAGTCGCCGGTGGACAAGTCGCGGTCCGCTTTTGTGCCGAGCACAATAGTCGCGGGCAACCCGCCCATCTCTCGCAGCGCCAGTCCGATCCGCCGCTCGCTTTCGCCGTCCCCATAAGAGGCGGCCGTATCCAGAAAGTTAAAGGGACCGCCAAACACGGC
>JBKJQK010000340.1:0-8508 GCA_046594095.1 Anaerolineae bacterium
GGCGTTCCCTGGAATTTTCTGTCTGTTTACCCATCGCAAATACCTTTATTGCCCACTCTACTTGGCGCCCTTGCCCGTCTTGCCGGCCTTGCCAGCCTTGCGACGGATGACCTCGCCCACGTATTTGATGCCCTTGCCCTTGTACGGCTCGGGCGGGCGCAGCTTGCGGATTTGAGCGGCCGTCTCGCCAACAAGCTCCTTATCAACGCCGCTGATCGAGATCCGGCGCGTCTTCGGATCTGACGCGAAAGTGATCCCGGCCGGCGCCGGAAATTTCACCGTATGCGAGAAACCCAGAAACAGCTCCAGGTCTTTGCCCTTCATCTCCGCGCGGTAACCCACGCTGTCCTGGGTGATCTCGAGAACCTTGGTGAAACCCTCCGACACGCCCAGAACCATGTTGTTCAGCAGCGAGCGGGTCAGGCCATGCAACGAGCGCTCATCGCGCTCATCGGTTCCGCGGTTGACGGTGGCCGTGCCGGCCTCAACCGCAATCTTCATGCGCGGGTCAAAGTGACGCTTCAACTCGCCTTTGGCGCCCTTGACCGTGACCATGGCGCCGTCGATTTTGATATCGACGCCCTTGGGCACAGCGATGGGCATCTTTCCAATCCGGGACATAGATAACCTCTACGCTTCGTAGGCGCCGGCCGCAAGCGGCCGGGCGACTAATACACGTAACACAATACTTCGCCGCCAACGCCCAGCCGGCGGGCCTGATTGCCAGTGATAACGCCCTTGGGCGTCGACAAAACCGCGATTCCAATGCCGTTCAGCACGCGTGGAATCTCGTCTTTCCCACAGTAGATGCGCCGGCCGGGCTTGCTGATCCGGCGGAGGGCCGTGACCACTGCCTTGCGCTGGCGGCGCTCGCCAACATAGCGCAAAGTCAGCGAGAGCGACTTGCGCGCCCCGGTCTCGACCATGGCCACGCCGTCGAGATAGCCCTCTTCCTTGAGGATCTCGGCGACTCGCGCATTCAGCGCGCTGGATGAAACCGCGACCGTCGGATGGCCGACGGCTGAGGCATTCTTGATGCGGGTGAGCATATCGCCCAATGAATCCGAAACCATGCTTCTCCTTAGCCCGAGGGCGCTTACCAGGACGCCTTGCGCACGCCGGGAATCTCGCCCTTCAGCGCCATCTCGCGGAACACGATGCGCGATACGCCAAACTTGCGCATGTAGCCGCGCGCGCGGCCCGTAACCATGCACCGGTTGCGGATGCGAACCTTGAACTTGCGGCGCCCTTCACGATACAGTTGACACGTCTTGGCCATTGTGTTTTCTCAGCTTATTTCGTGCCAGATTCGCGCATTCCGCGAAACTGGCCCAATTCCTTATTTCCCAGTCTTGGCAAACGGCATACCAAACTGCCGCAACAACTCGCGCCCTTCATCGTCGGTCGCAGCCGACGTCACGATAATCACTTCCAGACCGCGCAGCTTGTCGATCTTGTCATACTCGATCTCCGGGAAGATCAGCTGCTCTTTGATGCCGAGCGTGTAATTGCCGCGCCCGTCAAAGGTATCCGGAGAAACCCCGCGAAAGTCGCGCATGCGCGGGAGCGCCAGGTTGACCAGCCGATCGAGGAAGTCATACATGCGCGCGCCGCGGAGGGTGAGTTTGACACCCACCGGCCGGCCTTCGCGCAGTTTGAAAGCGGCGATCGACTTGCGGGCCAGGACGACCACCGGCTTCTGACCGGTGATCTCGGTCATGTCCTTGACGGCGAAGTCCACCGCTTTGGGATTGTCGTTGGTCTCACGGCCGATGCCGGTGTTGACGACGATCTTCTGGATCTTCGGCACCTGCATGGCATTCTTGTAGCCGAACTCCTTGACGAGGGCGGGCCGCACTTCTTGAGCGTATTTCTTGCGCAGATCTGCCATGGCTATCCAATGACCTCATCATGCTTGTTCGAGAAGCGCTTCTTCTCGCCATTCTCGATCGTGTAATTCACCCGGGTGGGCTTGCCGCTCGGGGTAATCAGCTTGACATTTGAGACGTCGATCGGCATCTCGACCTTGACCAGACCGGTCTGGGCCGCGCGAAGCGCCGCATTGCGTTGCTTCTGATGCTTTTCCACTTCATTGACCCCGCGAACCACGATCTTGTTCCGGCCGGGGATCACCCGAACCACTTCGCCGCGCTTGCCCCGGTTATTGCCGCTCATCACCAGGACGGTGTCGCCTTTCTTGATTTTCATTACAGCACCTCTGGCGCAAGGGAGATGATCTTCATGAAGCCCCTGTCGCGCAGCTCGCGCGCCACCGGCCCGAAGATGCGCGTCCCGCGCGGATTCTCGCCATCCTCGGCCAGGATGACCGCGGCGTTGTCGTCGAAGCGGATATACGATCCGTCGGCGCGCCGGTATTCCTTCTTAACCCGGACGATGACGGCCTTGACAACGCTCGACTTCTTCACGTCGGCGGTCGGGCTGGCCGACTTCACCGTGGCCACGATCACGTCTCCGACGGCCCCATAGCGGCGCCGGTCGCCGCCGCGCACCTGAATGCACAGAAGCTCCTTCGCCCCGGTATTGTCTGCAACCTGCAGACGAGATTCCTGCTGAATCATCGCTAGTTCCCCTTCTTGATCACCTGGACGAGCGCCCAGCGCTTATTGGCGCTGATCGGCTTCGTTTCGATGATCTCGACGGTGTCGCCCTCTTTCGCGGAGCCGGTCTCGTCGTGAGCCTGATAGCGCTTGCTGCGCCGCAGAACCTTCTTATAGAGCGGGTGGCGAATGCTGCGCTCCACGTTCACAACGATCGTCTTTTCCATCTTGTCGCTGACCACAACGCCGGTCATGCGGCGGCGGCGATCTTCAGTCGTCATTTCGCACCTCCGGCCGGCGGCGCTGCCGCCGCCTGCAACTCGGCAGCCAATTCGCGCTGGCGCAGAATGGTTTTCATCTTTGCGATGTCCTTCCGCACCCGGCGAATCCCGTTCGTATCCTTCAACTGGCTCTGCGCCCGCTGAAATCGAAGGTTGAACAGCTCGCGATATGAATCCTCGAGCTTGGCCTTGATTTCGGGGGACTGTATCCCGGCGATCTCCTTCGCTTCCATTGTTTCCTCGACCGCGATCAGAAACTCGCGATGACGATCGTGTTCACGACGCGCCATCGGGAATCTCCGACCAGCTCGGTTACCCCTGCGCGTCCTTGGACACGACTTGCGCGCTGATCGGCAGCTTGTAGGCAGCCTGAGCCAGCGCGAGCTTGGCGATGTCGCCGGCGACGCCCGACACTTCGAACATCACGCGACCCGGCTTGACTACGGCGACCCAATGATCGACCGCGCCTTTGCCCTTGCCCATCCGCGTCTCGGCGGGCTTGGCCGTAATCGGCTTGTCCGGGAAAATCCGGATCCACATCTTGCCCCGGCGCTTCATCTCACGGACGATGACCCGGCGGGCCGCCTCGATCTGCCGCGCTGTCACCCAGCCCGGCTCGAGCGCCTGCAATCCAAACTCGCCCGCAGTCACATCCACGCCGCCCTTGGCCATGCCCGTCATTCGGCCGCGCATCTGCTTGCGGAACTTCACACGTTTCGGCATCAACATGATTTGCCTCTTTTACCGGATTTCCTTCGCAGGCGCCTGCTGGGTGCGCGACGGCCGCGACAATTCTTCGCGCGGCATCTCGGGCAGCACGTCGCCCTTGTAGATCCACACTTTCACACCAATCTGGCCGAAGGTCGTCAACGCTTCGCCGCGGGCGAAGTCGATGTCCGCGCGCAGCGTGCTGCGTGGAATCCGCCCTTCCATGACCTTGTCGGTGCGCTTCATGTCCGAGCCGTTCAGCCGGCCGGCCACTTCAATTTTGACGCCCAGGGCGCCCCGCTGCATGGTGGCCTGGGCCGCCTTGCGCATGGCGCGCATATGCGGAATGCGCCGCTCAAGCTGCTGGGCAATGTTGTCGGCCACCAGAGCCGAAACCAGGTCCGGCTTGGTGATCTCATTGATGTCCAGCTTGACCTTTTTGCCGGTCAGGCGCTCAATGCCTTCCCGTAGGCCCTTGACCGCCGCGCCTTTCCGCCCGATCACGACGCCGGGCCGGGCCGTGTGCACGGTGACGTGCAACTGGTTCGGCGGGAAGCGCTCGATGATGATGTCGCTCACCCCGGCTTTCTCCATCTCGCGCATCAGATACTTGCGCAGGTCGAAGTCTTCCTTGAGCAGCTTGGTGTAGTCCCGCTTCGGCGCGAACCATTTGCTCTTCCAGTCGCGGATGATGCCGATCCGGAAGCCGTATGGATGTACTTTTCGTCCCATATGTTTTGCCTTCGGCGCGCCAGAGCGCGCCTCATCGCTCTACTCTTGTTCCTTCTCCGCGACAACGACGCTGACATGCGAACTGCGCCGGATGATCGGGCGGAAACGCCCGCGGGCCGCAAACCGGCGCCACTGGCGCAACGGCGCCCCGTCGATGGTGATCTGGCTCACCACCAGGTCTTCGGCGTTCATCTGCTTGTTCTCGACCGCGTTCGCAACCGCCGAAGCAATTGCCTTGCTGATCGGTTCCGCCGAAACCTTGGGCGTAAAGCGCAACAACGCAATCGCGTCAACGGCCTTTTTGCCGCGAACCAAGTCCGCGACCAGGCGCATTTTCTGCGCCGATATCGGCACGTCCCGGGCGATTGAGCACGCCGCGGCCTCGCCGATCTTGTTCGCCAATCTCCTGCCCATGATTATTCAGCCGCTCCTGTCTTCTCTTCCTTGGACACATGTCCGCGGAAGGTGCGTGTGGGGGCGAACTCGCCCAGCTTGTGGCCCACCATGTTCTCGGTGATGTAGATCGGAATATGGCGCCGCCCATCATGGACGGCCACCGTATGACCCACCATTTGCGGGAAGATCGTGGACGCGCGCGACCAGGTCTTGATGACCTTCTTCTCACCCTTGGTGTTCATGCCCTCGATCCGCTTCAGCAGCTTCGGGTCGACGAACGGGCCTTTTTTGAGTGACCTTGACAACTTGGTGCTCCTGGAGCGCCGGCACGGCCGCGAATCGCGGCTGTGTTAGCGCCATCCTTGCTCTTATTTGCGCCGCCGCACAATCATTCCATTCGTCCGCTTGTTGCGCCGCGTCTTGCGCCCGAGCGCGGGCTTGCCCCACGGCGTCCGAGGACCGGGCAAACCGATCGGGGTGCGGCCTTCGCCGCCTCCGTGCGGGTGGTCCCGCGGGCTCATCGCGGTGCCGCGAACCGTCGGCCGAATGCCAAGATGGCGCTTCTTGCCGGCTTTGCCGAGTTTGATATTGCCATGATCGGTGTTGCCGACCTGGCCGACCGTGGCCATGCACACCTGCAACACCAGCCGCATCTCGCCGCTGGGCAGGCGCACCGTGGCGTACTCGCCTTCCTTGGCCAGAAGCTGGGCGCCGACGCCGGCCGAGCGAACCATCTGGCCGCCCTTGCCGGGACGAAGCTCGATGTTGTGAATCTGCGTGCCGACCGGCATGTTCGCCAGCGGGAGCGCGTTCCCAATCTTGGCTTCGGCCAGCGGGCCGCTCATGAGCGTGTCATCGACCTTGATTCCGATCGGGCAGATGATGTAGCGCTTCTCACCATCCGCGTAGTGCAACAGGGCAATGCGGGCTGAGCGGTTCGGATCGTACTCGATCGTCGCCACGCGGGCCGGAATCCCGTGCTTGTCGCGCTTAAAATCGATGATGCGATACGCGCGCTTTTCGCCGCCGCCACGATGCCGGACGGTGACTTTGCCGCGAAAGTTGCGCCCGCCGCTCTTGCGCAGGTCGGTGACCAGCGACTTCTCGGGCTCACTCGCGGTGATCTCGCTGTAGTCCGCCAATTGCATGCCGCGGCGGCTCGGCGTGGTGGGTTGAAATTTCTTGATCCCCATGGATTACGCCACTCCTTCAAAGAGCGGGATTCGATTGCCGGCCTTGACCTGGACAATCGCCTTCTTCCACTGGCGAACGCGGGTGATCTGGTTATGGGTGGCGCCGCGCGCGCGCGGATTGCGCTTGCGCTTCGCCGGCATAACCAGCACATTGACCCGCGTGACAGTGACGTTGAAGGCGATCTCAACCGCCTCCTTGATCTGGGACTTGTTGGCCCGCCCGTCCACGGCAAAAGCGTATTGCGGCTGCTCGTAGCCAACCTGCCACTGGGTCTTCTCAGTGATCAGCGGTTTCAGCAAAACTTGATACGGATGCATGACTTACTCCTGGCCCAGCCACGCGTCAATTTTGACGAGCGCGTCCTGATCGATCACCAGGTGATCGGAGATGAAGATATCTCGGATATTGAGATAGCCAGCCTGCAGAATTCGGGTGCCGGTCAGATTGCCCGCCGACTTCTCGACGTTGACATTTCGGCCGGGCAGAACCAGGAGCGGCTTGCGCGCGCCGAGTCTGGTCAGCGCGTTGCGCAGGTCGCGGGCCTTGGGTTCAGCCATTTCGAACTTGTCGACCACGATGATCTGCTGGTCGGCGGCCTTCTGCGACAGGGCGCTTCGAACGGCGGCCAGGCGCATCTTGCGCGGCATATCCAGATGATATGAGCGCACCACCGGGCCAAAGGCCACGCCGCCACCGCGATGGTGCGGGGCCTTGCGGCTGCCCTGGCGGGCGTTGCCGGTGCCCTTCTGCTTGAAGACTTTCTTGGTCGTCCGGTCGACTTCGGCGCGGGTCTTGGCCTTGTGCGTTCCCAGGTGGGCATTGGCCGCCTGGCGCAGATAGGCCTGATGCATGAGCGGCTGGCTGACCGGGGCCTCAAAGACCTTCGCGTTCAGCTCAACTTCGCCCAGCTGCTCGCCGGCTAGGTTACGTAGTGCTACTTTCATGTCGCATCCTTCAGCGCATTCCAGCGTCTTGACCGCGCAGCGGCCAAAGCGCGGGCAGGGTTTACTGCTTGCGCCCCTCCTGAATCACCACGATCCCCCCATTGGCGCCCGGGACGGATCCGGCCACGGCGATCAAGTTGCGCTCGGCATCGACCATCAGCACCTTGAGGTGCGACATCGTGACTTGCGTGTTCCCCATATGGCCCGCCATCTTCTGGCCTTTTTCAACGCGTCCCGGTGTGGTGCCCGCGCCGATGGAACCGGGCGCGCGCTCGCGATCCGAGGCGCCATGGGTGGCCTTCTGGCGATGAAATCCATGGCGTTTGATGTTGCCCGCAAAACCGCGGCCCTTCATGACCCCGGAGACGTCGACAAATTCACCCACCGCGAACAGATCACACTTCACCACGCCGCCCGCTTCGAGCTCGGCGGGCTTGGTGGTCCGCGACTCAATCAGGTGCTTGACCACTGGCACGCCAGCCAGTTCACGGCGCTTGGAGTGCTTCTCGTTTGGCTTGAGCTGGCCAAGGTGGCCCATCTCGCCGCGCGACAGAGCGCCCTTCTTGCGAACCTCGCCAAAACCAAGCTGAACGGCGTTGTAGCCGTCGCGCGCCTGGGTTTTGACTTGAGTCACATAGTTGGGGCCGGCCTCAATGACCGTCACGCCAGTGACATTGCCCTTCGCGTCGAAGAGCTGGGTCATCCCCACTTTGCGTCCAATAATCTTCTTCATGTCGGTGTTTCGTATTTCGTAGCCGGCGCTCTGCCGGCCGGCGAGATACGGTCTACAGCTTGATCTCGATATCAACGCCCGCCGGCAGGTTCAGCCGCATCAGCGTGTCAATCGTCTTTGAATCCGGATCAAGCACGTCGATCAGCCGCTTGTGCGTGCGGATCTCGAAATGCTCGTGCGAATCCTTGTCGATGAAAGGCGATCGGCGCACGGTATAGCGCTCGATCCGGGTCGGTAGAGGCACCGGGCCCACCACCGTCGCGCCAGTGCGCTCCGCAGTCTCGACGATCCGCTGCGCCGAGGTATCCAGCGCGCGGTGATCGTAGGCCTTGAGGCGGATGCGAAGTTTTTGCTTTGCCATGGCTGACCCTTACTCTTTGACCTTGACGATCGTGCCGGCGCCAACAGTGAGGCCGCCTTCGCGGATGGCGAACTTCGAGCCCTGCTCCAACGCCACCGGCGAGATCAGCTTGACCTTCATCACGATGTTGTCGCCCGGCATCACCATTTCCACGCCCTCGGGCAGCGTCACGTCGCCCGTCACGTCCATCGTCCGGATGTAGAACTGCGGCCGGTATCCGGTGAAGAACGACTTGTGCCGTCCGCCCTCGTCCTTGCGCAGCACATACACCTGGGCCTCGAACTCGTCATGCGGCTTGATCGACCCCGGCTTCGCCAGAACCATCCCGCGCGCCACGTCGTCGCGCTCAATCCCGCGCAACAGCGCCCCCGCGTTGTCTCCCGCGTCCGCTGAGTCCAGCACCTTGTGGAACATCTCCAGGCCCGTCGCCGTCGTCTGGCGCGTCTCGCGCAGTCCAACGATCTCCACCTGGTCGCCCACCTTGATCGAACCCCGCTCCACCCGGCCCGTCACCACCGTCCCGCGTCCCTTGATCGAGAACACGTCTTCAACTGGCATCATGAACGGCAGATCGATCGACCGCACCGGCTGGGGAATGTAT
>JBKJQK010000451.1:0-3245 GCA_046594095.1 Anaerolineae bacterium
TCGGCGATCGACGGGTTCAACCGGACCTGGGCCAACTAAATCCATGGCGACGGCACGAGAAATCCGCCGGCGCATCAAAAGCGTCAAGAACATCCGGCAGATCACCAAGGCATTGCAGGCCGTGTCGGCTAGCCGGGTCCGCCGGGCAGTTGATCAGGCGACGGCCACGCGGCCCTATACTCAGCGCGCGCGGGGGATGCTGGCCAGCATCGCCTCCATCGCCGGGGGAGAGACGCGCCATGCGTTGCTTACCAAGCGTGAAGCGGTGAAGCGGATTCGCGTGGTGCTGATCACCTCGGATCGCGGCCTGTGCGGGGCCTTCAACACGAATGTCTCGCGGACCGCCTTCTCGTTTGGCCGTGAGCAGACCGCCGAGGTCAGCTATATCGCGGTGGGTCGGAAGGGGTTGAACTTCCTTCACCGGCGCGGAGCGAACGTGGTCGCGGATTACTCGGGCTTGCCGCAGAGGCCGACCCTGCTTGACACCACAGCCATCACCAAGACCTGCGTCGAGGATTTTCTGGCGGGCAAAGCTGACGAGGTGTATATCGCCTACACCGACTACATCAGCACGGCCACTCAGCGTCCGGTGGTGAAGAAGCTTCTTCCCCTGGCCACGGCGGATCTATTGCCCGAAGGGGGCGCTTCAGCCGGCCCTAAACCGGCGTATGACTTCGAGCCTGACCCCGCCCAAATCCTGGACACGCTTCTCCCGCGGTTGACCGAGATGCAGCTTTATCAGGCCATCCTCGAATCGCTGGCCAGCGAGCACAGCGCGCGCATGGTGGCGATGAAGAACGCGACCGACAACGCCAGCGACCTGATCACTGGCCTGACCCTGACCTACAACAAAGCCCGCCAATCGGGCATCACCAACGAGTTGCTTGACATCGCGGGCGGCGCTGAAGCGTTGCGCCAGGTGCTCAAGGCGAATGCGGATCGGGCAAAGGGCTGACCCGAGAATAACCGTTCACGTTGGAAATCGGGCTTCCCTGAGAAGCCCGATTTGCTTGTACGGCGATGCGGGACCTGAAAATCCAGGCCGCTCCGGGATCGGCCCCCCCCGCTCGAAAAACGACAACCGCCGACCCTTGCCCATGCAATGCGGTCGGCGGTCGCCGATTGTGTGTGGAAAGGTTTAGGCTAGGCCTTCTTTCGGCGCATGAAGAAGAAGACCCCGCCGCCGACAGCGGCCAGAGCCACGATGCCGCCGATGATCAGGCCGGTGTTGTCGGCGGGTGGCGGGGGCGCGGCGGGCGCCTTCGTCGGCGCAACCACGGCGGTTGGCGGGACCGCGGTCGGGGCCTGCGCGACCGGCACCGCCGTCGGCGCTGTCGTCGGCGGCACTGCGGTCGGTGGGACCCGGGTCGGTGCGGCCGTCGGAGCGACGGTAGGCGCCGCCGGCGCCGCTTCGGCGACGGTGATGACCACAGTGCCGGTGCCGCTCACCTTGAACGAATTCGTTGCCTTCAGGGTGATGGTGTGCTTGCCCGGCTTCAGGTTCTTGACATTCACCAGCGCGCCCTTGCCAAGCTCGCCCTGAATATCCGAAGACCACACGAGCGCTTCATCACCCGTGATTTCCTCGTCCTGGGAGTCGTAGGCGCTGCCCTTGAGCGACACGAGTGCCCCGGCCTTCACCGTTGTGTTTGGCTTGGGGTAGTTGATGTCGACTTCGGGCGCGCGCGGGGCGACCGAGAATTTGCCGCTGAGCGCCTCGCTGCTGTTTACCCCGTCGCTGGCGGTGACGCGAAACTGCGCGGTCGGCTTGTCGCTGCCGGGCAATTCGGCGAGGTTCACGGCGAACTCGCTCTTCTCGATGTCCGACCCGACGGTAATCCATTCCACCCCGTCGTCGCTGTAATCGACTTCGTAGTAGATCTTGCCGCCGTCCTTGTCGCTGCCCTCCCACTTGACCGTGTAGGTTTTGCCGGCCAGGGTTTCGCCCGCCGCCGGGGCAGTGACCTTGACGACCGGGGTGTTGGCGCTCACCTTGACTTCGGCGAGAACCTTTGTGCCCTTCAGGATCTCGAACTTGGCGGTCGTCGCGGGAAAGGGAATCGCGCCCTCGAAGATCGCGAGATTGGATTCGCCCTTGCCGTCGAGGGCCTCGAATTCCACTTCCAGGGCTTCGCTGGCCAGAGTCTTGCCGGCCGCGTCCACAGCATGCAGGGTATAGACGTCGCCGGTGGTGTCGGCGTGGACGTGGGTGTCCTCGAAGGAATACCAGGGCTGGAGGAGGACCTTGTCGTCCTTGCCAATCGCGCCCACCGCAAAGATCCAGCGGGTGGCCGTGGCATACCGCGGCGCGGCGCCCTTTGCCGAGCTGGCAGGATCGAGTTTTGTGCTTTTCTTGGCCGGATCAAGATAGTCGAAGATCGCCGCCCAGTTGGCCGGCGAAATCCAGAAGCCGTCCTGGGTCGGGCCATTGCCCATGAAGCTGGTCTTGTCGGTAAGCAAACCGCGCCCGCCGATTTCGATCGGGAAATCGACGTCGGCCTTGATCAGCGAGCCGGTGAATCCCGCGGGCGGCTCGGCAGATTTGCTGTCTTTGCAGGAGAAGTTCTTTGACTCGGCGTTGCCAAAATCCTTCCCGACGTAACTCGGCGGCGGGGGGTTGATCGGGCAGTTAAAGGCGCCGCCCTGATACTCGTCACCCAGGTTGTAGAGGTGGCCAATTTCGTGGGCGACCGTCGCCGACGCGTCGGCGTCAGATTCGACGTTGATGTTGGTCTTGACTTTCTTGACCGCAAACCCCTGGAGGTTGGCTTCTGGCCCGAGCCGATTCTTGACGAAACCGGAAATCGAGTCCGCGCAGCGCAGGTCTGCGGGTCTTGGGTCCTCAAAACAAGGGGCCTGCTGAGCGCCCTGAATGGTCTGGAGCAGAAGTTGAATGCGACCTTCCGGGGTGAGGGTGTTGAACTGATCCGCGGAGGCGTCAATCTCAGGCAGCACCCGGACTTTGAACTTGTCAGGAGCGACGGGATAAATCGCCTGCGAGAAATCGATCAGACCCTTCCAGATCCCGGTCGTGGTCCGGACATCGTTGGGCCCATAGTTGGCCTTGACCGGAGCCATGATGACGTCCAGGTTCTTGCGCTCCTGGAACTTCGCGGTCGCGGTCGCGGTCGCATCGCCGATCTTGACCTCAAACGTGTAATCGCCGGCCTTCCAGTCGCCGCAGGCGGCCCGGGTCGGGCACATGAACACCAGTGTGGCGGTGGGATCGGCCGAAGGCGTCGGCT
>JBKJQK010000027.1:0-4532 GCA_046594095.1 Anaerolineae bacterium
GTAATGCTGGAACTCCACAACAGGGGGCCCTGGTTATTGGGGGTGATGGCCACCAGATAGGACTGGAGCACGGTCCCTACGACGGTGGTGCTGTAGGCGCTATTGGCCCAGTCGTAAAAACTCCAGGCGATAATCTTTTTTCGGTCATTCATGGGCGGCGAGTATATGCCGAACTGCCTGTGGGCGGAATACCGACCTGCAATCCTTCCGTTCCCTTCTTCTATTCTTCGTTTAAAGCCGTTCATCAGAAGAATAGAAGAAGGGAAGTGAACAAAAGGAATCGGAAGAGGTTAGAATTAAGGGAGAAGAGAAGAAATCACCGTTCGCGTGACGTATGATCGGCGGATGAGCAAAGCCGCCCACATCACCCTCCCGTTTCGCTTTGGCACGGTCGGCACGCCGCTCAGCGCAGCTAAGAATGGGGGAAGCGTCGGCGGCGTGCAGCGCATCCGCGAGATGTCACTAAACGCGCTCGAGCTGGCCTGGGTGCAGAGCGTCCGGATCAGCGACGAGTCGTGCGCGAAGATCCGCTCAGCGGCCGAAACAAACGATGTCGCGATCAGCGTCCACGCCTCGTATTACATCAACTTGAACGCCCTGACCGAAGAGATGTGGCAGGCTGGGCGCGAGCGCCTGCTCGTCGCCTGCCGGGCCGGGGCCAAGTCGGGCGCCACCGACATCATCTTCCATCCCGGCTCATACATGAAGATGGAGCCCGCCGTCGCCTACGCCATCGCCCGCGACCGGCTGGCGGAGGTGTCGGACACCCTCAAGAAGGAAAAGGTCATGGTGACGCTGCGCCCCGAGACGATGGGCAAGAGCGCCATGCTGGGGACCCTCGAGGAGTGCATCGCCTTCAGCCGCGAGATCGAAAATGTGCTGCCGTGCGTGGACTTCGCCCACCTGCATGCCCGGCCGGGCGACGGCTCATTCAACAGTTACGCCGAGTTCGCCGGCGCCCTGCGCCTGATTGCCGCGGGCCTGGGCGAGCGCGGGCTGTCGCGGATGCACATCCACTTCAGCGGGATCGAATACACGGCCAAGGGCGAAAAGCGCCACCTCAATCTGGAAGTCGCCGATGTGAAGTACAAAGAGTTGTTCAAGGCCCTGGCCGATTTTGGCGCGGCCGGCCGGGTGATGGGCGAGACCCCCAACATGGAAGAGGGCGCGGTCGTGATGCGCAACACCTATCAGCGCGCGGCGGCGAAGGTCAGGGCGAAGTAAGGTCATGTCGCAGGATTCCAGGCGCCGGGTAATCCGGGCCAGCGAGCTCGGGCAATACGCCTACTGCGCCCGGGCGTGGTGGCTGCAGCGCGTCGCCGGGGTGACCCCGATCAACACCCAGGATCTCGCAGCGGGCACGGCCGCCCACGAGCGGCATGGGCGCGGGGTCTGGCTGGCCGGCGCGCTGCGCTGGGTGGCCCTGGCGCTTATCGTCGTTGCGGTGGTGGTTGCGATGATCGCTGGACGTTAGGCTTCAGCCGCTACCCGCTCTTCGTCTTCGTCTTATAGTCAACGAAGCGATAGCCCGTCCCGCGCTCGGTCATGATGTAGCGGGGGTGCTGCATATCGGGCTCGATCTTCTGGCGCAGATAGGTGATATAGAGCCGAAGATACTGGGTCTCGTCGCGGTATTCCCAACCCCAGACTTTCGAGAGCAGCGTCTCGTGCGGGACCACCCAGCCGGCATTCTGCATCAGGTGATACAGCAGCCGCCACTCGGTTGGACGGAGCTTGACCGTCGCCCCGCCGACGATGACTTCGCGCCGGTTGAAGTCGACCTGCAAGTGATCGTCGACCTTGATCGGGGTCTTGTCAACCTGCGAGGGAAGCTCCGCCCGGCGGACCACCGCCTTGACCCGGCTCACCAGCTCGCGCGGGCTGAAGGGCTTGGTGATGTAGTCGTCGGCGCCCAGGTTGAGCCCGCGCACCTTGTCGTCTTCGTCGCTGCGGGCGGTCAGCATGATGACGGGCGTGCTCGTTTCCTCGCGGATCGCCCGCAGTGTTTCAAACCCGTCCATCTCAGGCATCATCACATCCAGAAGGATGCAATCGGGCAGCAACTCCCGGGTCCGCTTGACCGCCTCGAGGCCATTCTCGGCCGAAACCACCCGGAAGCCCTCGAGCTCGAGGTTCATCCGGATGAAGTTGATCATCCGCGGCTCGTCGTCGACGACGAGGACCAATTTTGCGTCTTCTGAGGGCATGGGAGAGATTATATGTTTAGGCCCCAATCCACCGCCACCGCACCCCCGCTCAAAGTCTGCAGTGCCGCCCCAAATCCCGCAATCGCGTCGACCGGAAAGACGACCTCAAGGGTGACCTCAGCCCCAAAGTCCTCGGCCGCAATGACCCCGCCCCGCGCGGCGACAAGCACGCGCGTCCGCTCATACAAGCGATATGGCAGCTCAAAATGCCCGCGCCGGCGCTCAATCCGCTGGTCGCGCGGCAGCTTCTCGAGCCCGGCCTTGAGTGCCCCGCTGAAGGCCCGGACAAGCCCGCCGGTTCCCAGCTTGGTTCCGCCAAACCAACGCGTAACTACGGCGACCACATCCCCCAGATCCTCACCCCGCAGCACCGCCAGCATCGGCTTGCCGGCCGTCCCGCTCGGCTCGCCTCCGTCGTTGCAGCCCTCGGTCACACTCGGGCCGTAGCCGGCCCGAAACGCATAGGCGTGGGCGGAGGCGTCCGGATACTCGGCCTTGACCCGCCGCACATACGCGTGGGCACCATCGGCTGTCCGCGCTTCGCCCAGCACGCACATGAAGCGCGAGTTGACGACCGCGGTCTCAACCCGGACTTCGCCGGAGGGAATTGGGTAGGGCGGCATTGGGCGTTGCAGCGCGAGGCTCGCGCCCGCGAACAAGAACGGTCAGGCGCTTCGGAGCTGTTTTGCGACGTGGGCGATCCGCTGAATGGCGGTTAGGTTGCTCAACACGGCCAGCGCCAGAACCGTCAGACCGGGGAAATTCAAGCAAAGCCCAAAGGCCAGCACGAGATACCGCCCAAACCGGCTGAAGAGGCCGACCTTGCACTCGAGGCCCAGCCCTTCGGCCCGGGCCCGGGTATAGCTGACCAGAAAGGAGCCGATCATGGCGACAAAACTGGCCACCACAAGGAGGAGATCGCCCTGGGTCGCAAACAACGCGGCCAGTCCGGCCAGCAGCGCGCCCTCAGCGTAGCGGTCCAGGACCGAATCAAAGAACGCCCCGAACTTGGTCTGCCTGCCGAGCGCGCGGGCCAATCCGCCATCCACCGCATCCAGGGGCATGGCCAGAAAGGTCATGACCAGCCCGCCGGGCACAACATAGCCCAGGCCGATCAGGACCCCGGCCAGGATATTCAGCGAAAAGCCAAGCACCGTGACGAAGTCGGGGGATAGGTTCAGCCGGGCCGCAATGGCGACGGCCGGATCCAGAAGCCACTTCAAACGCGCCCGGGCAAAAGTTTCCATGGCCTCAGTTTAATGGACAATGGACAATGGATAATGGACAATGGGCTAAGTGAACGGCCAGAAATTCTTGACGATCGAACGCCGCGCCAGAAACCGTCGAGGCCAATCGAAGTTTGGGTTACCGGCGGCGGCTTAACAGAAGACCGAAGAACGGAAGCTCAAGAACCCCGGGCGCTTCGGTTCGCTTTTCTTCTTCGTTCTTCTGTTAAGCGCGTACCACGGGTCCGTGGTTTGGCCATGCCTGGCGTCGGGTATTTTCCGAAAGGGTATCAAGAACTTGTGACGACCCGCTAAGAGAAATCGATATGGGACAAGAACGAACCCCTGTTTGGCTCCGGATGATCTCGGGCCTCGTGCGCGCCCGGCGCGCCCGCCTGTGGCGTGACGCGATCGGCCTCGGGATGATCGCCCTGGGCGTCATCACGCTCATCACCCTGGTCAACGTCAACACGGGCACCTTGATTGGAGGCTGGGCCAACGGTTTGCAGCAGGCGTTCGGCGTCGGGGCCTTCCTGTTGTGCGCCCTGCTCATCGCGTTGGGGGTCCCTGTCGTCCTGAACACCCAGGCCGCACTCTCCGCGCGCTCCCTGTTTCAGATTCTGTGCGCCGAGGTGGCTTTCTTTGCCCTGCTCGCGCTCATTCACTCTGTCTCGCTCATCGGCGACCCGTACCAGCTCTCTAAGGCCAGGCTCGGCGGTGGCGCGTTCGGCTGGGTGCTGTCGGAGCTGGTCTGGCGCGTCCTGGGTTCGAGTGATGGTGTGGCCCGCGCTGTCTCGATCCTGTTCTGGCTGGCCGTCACGCTATTCACCGCCCTGATCGCTCTGCGCCCGCTGCTGGCGCCCGAAAAATCCGAGATCGTCGTCGGCGAGGTAGAGCATGCCCGGGCGCGGATGGGCCGCGCGCCGGCCGCGAGCCCGCCAGCCGCGCGACCCCGCGACGAACCCCTGCCCAGCTTCATCACCCAGGGATTTCCCCGTCAGGGCACGCTTGACGAGGCCTTGCAAGCCAGCCCCCCGCCCGCGTCGACCCCGAGACGCGCCGGACCCGCGGCGCCGCCTCCCCCCACCCCGCCTGCTCC
>JBKJQK010000081.1:0-3171 GCA_046594095.1 Anaerolineae bacterium
TTGAGGAGTTCGACAAGATCTGCCAGGGACCGGGCGAGAACGTCATCGTCAATCTGGTGAGTCACCCGGAAGCCTTTCCGCGGGTCATCCTCGGCGTCGGAGCCAAGAGCATGGACGAGTGGCCGATGATTGACCGCACGCTCTGGCCGAAGCCCGCCAGCCGCAAACTCGCCCAGAAGTTCAATTGGCCGCTCGAGCCTGAGAGTGGCTGGGGACCGCCGGGCGTCGCAACGATGCTGACCAGCCGGGTGTGCCCGTGGCAATGCGTTTTTTGCAACGAGAGCAGCTACATTCCGACCATGGGCCGGCGCAGCGTCGACGCCGTCATCGACGAGCTCAATTTCCTGGATAACAATCATGGGCCAGTCGGCTCGGTGGTCATCCACGATTCGATGTTCTTCCAAAACCCGACCTGGCTCAAGGAATGGGTCGAAAAGTATCCGCGCAAAGCCAACAAACGCTGGCCGTACTGGGCGGCCGCCCGGGCCGATACCGTGCGGCAGTGGCCGGATCTATTTGAGGCCGTCGTCCGCGAGACCAACTGGAACACGGTTTCCATCGGCTTCGAAAGCGGCAGCGACCGGGTGCTCAAGATCATCAACAAAGAGTGCAGCGAGGAAGACAACTACTTCGCGATCGACCTGCTGACAAAGATCGGCGACGACATGGAGCGCAAGGGCCAAAAGCCGCCCGTGTTCTGGTCGAACATTATGCTGGGGATCCCGGGCGAGCAGCGCGAAGACGCATTCAAGACGATGCGGATGGTGAAATACACCAAGCGCATCCTGCCCTCAATTTCCTTCTATGCCCCCTACCCCGGTTCGGCGCTGGGCAATCAGCTGATTGCCGAGGGCAAGAGCCGGATGACAAAAGAGAACTATCACCGCTTCCCGGATGACGAGAAAGTGGTTGGCGTTGACTATCAGTTCTACCGGGATTTGCTGGCCGGAAAGTTCGACACGGACGTGAACCGCGGACTCCCGGTCATTCACCAGGCGCGCAAGAATTACTGGGACGCGCTGATCAAGGCGTAAATGAGCAGTTTTAGCAATCCTCATTTCATGTATCTGTTCGCCCTGAAGAGCAAACCGGGCAAGCGCCGCCTGGCGTATGGCCAGTCACCCGAGGATGCTCTGACGACCTTGAGCTTCCGCTGCACGGCCGCGGAAATGGACGACATCATCCGGGATGACTTCCAGAAGATCCACCAGCGCGAGCTGCAGCAATACATTCATCTTCTGGGCTGAGCGTTTGGCGCCCAAATCGCGGAATCATGCCGGGTTTGAGCGCCGCTGACCGAAAACTGCTGGCGATCATCGCCGGTGGAGGACGATTGCGCGACCATCGTGATATCGAAGGCGGCAAACGTCTGAGCCTGGTCGATGGAGATGGGGCCGAAGTTAACCCGGATATCGCGGCGGTGGACAACCTGATTCAGGCTGGCTTCATCGATAGCAATAAGAAGTTTCCCGCCGCGACGTATTGGCTGACCGAGTCGGGCAAGGCTGCCGCAGCGGGCATCGCCGCCGCGCGGCACGGGCCACTGAATTCCTGAGTTCGTTTTCTCTCGCGGAGAATCAGCGCTCACGCGAAGTCGAGAAGCCGCGAAGACAAAAGAATACTTCGCGGCTTCGCGTGAGATTGCTACCTCACCTGTGTATAATCTTTGCTTCCCCGGGGAATGGCGCAGCCTGGTAGCGCGCATGGTTTGGGACCATGAGGTCCCGGGTTCAAATCCCGGTTCCCCGACTGTCACGCAACGCCCTTCCCCGCCGCCGCCTCGCCAGGATGGGGGAAGGGACGTGAGCGCCGAGAGCTGCGCACACGCACACACATCAGAGCCAGTATTAGCGCTGCGCCGCCTTCGGGCGACCGGCGCCACCGGCGATCCGAGCCAGCTTTTCGCGGGCAACCTCGCAAAGCAACCCATGAACAAACCCCATGGCTGAAGCAAGAACTGAACCCGACCGCAACCTCGCCCTAGAACTTGTCCGAGTGACCGAGGCGGCCGCCCTGGGCGCGGGCCGCTGGATGGGCCGGGGCGACAAGAATGGCGGCGACGCAGGCGCCGTGAATGCCATGCGGGCCGTGCTCAACGAAGTGGGCATGGACGGAATCGTCGTTATCGGCGAAGGCGAAAAGGATGAGGCTCCCATGCTCTTCAACGGCGAGCGGCTGGGGACCGGCGTGCCGCCCGCGGTCGACATCGCAGTGGACCCCATTGATGGGACCCGCCTTCTCAGCACCGGCGGCGGCGGCGCGATCTCGGTCGTGGCCCTGGCCGAACGCGGCCGAATGTTTCAGCCGACGACGTTTTACATGGACAAGATCGTGGTCGGTCCCGACTGCGTTGGGGTGATCGACATCGAGGCTCCGCCGGCGGCCAATATCCGGGCGGTGGCCCGGACCAAAGGCATGCCCCTCAGCGCTTTGACGGTTTGCATCCTTGACCGGCCGCGCCACGCTGAGCTGATCAAAAAGGTCCGAGCCACCGGCGCGCGCATCAAACTGATTCAGGACGGCGACGTGGCCGGCGCGCTACAGACCGCCATTCCCGAATCGGGGGTCGATATTCTGATGGGCATCGGGGGCACGCCCGAGGGCGTGATCACCGCGGCCGCGATGCGCTGCCTGGGCGGCGAAATCCAGGGCCGGCTGTGGGCGCGCGACGATGTTGAGCGGGCCGCCGCGGGATCCGAGCTCGAGCGCGTTCTGGACACGAATACGTTGTGCGGCGGGGACTCGGTGTTCTTTGCCGCGACCGGCATCACCAGCGGCGAATTACTCGAGGGCGTTCGCTACACCGCTAGCGGCGCGCACACCTTCTCGATGGTGATGCGGTCCAAAACCGGCACGGTGCGCTACATCGAAGCCCATCACCGCCTCGACAAGATTGAAATGATTACTCGTTCGAACAGATAACCCATGAGCCGAAACAGATTTAACGCCTACCCTGATGAGCCCGAGCCCGGCGATGAGCTCCAGCCGCCGCGCATGCCGACCGACGACCTTCCGCCGCTGTCATTGCCGCCCGGTCAGACCGATACCAGCGGACGGCGCGTTGGACGCCCGCGCAGCATGTTCGATATGGCGACACTCGAACGCGAAACGCTGGGCGAGCTCCGCGAGCGGGCCAAGGACGTAAGCGTCGCCGCGGCCGGCAAGATGAAG
>JBKJQK010000121.1:0-6468 GCA_046594095.1 Anaerolineae bacterium
TTCATTTTTGGGGCAGGGCTCTCAATCACGCTCCTGTCTTCTCTGGCATGGCAGATGCGCGATCGCGAAGGCGCTCCTATCGCGAATTGGGCCCTCACCCTCGTTTCCGGTGGCTACATCGGTTGGTGCGCCGGGCACCTCGCCCTTCTGCGGGACGCCCACAACGGTCTTGCGTGGGTGATTGTGGCGATTGGCGGCACCTGGCTGGCCGACAGCGCCGCATATCTTGTGGGGTCGCGTTTTGGCCGGGTCAAGCTCGCGCCTGGGCTCAGCCCGAAGAAGACCCGTGAAGGCTACCTTGGCGGGGTCGCAGCTGCGACGGTGGGTGGGGCGCTCATGGGCGTGTTGTTGCCTGATATCGGGCCCGTGAAGGCGACCGCTCTCGCCATGCTCGCCGGGCTGGTGGGAACTGTGGGCGACCTGGCCGAGTCGATGATCAAACGCCAGGCCCACGCCAAGGATTCTGGGGCGCTCATCCCCGGCCATGGCGGCGCGTTTGACCGAATCGACTCCTTGTTATGGGCTGGCGTATTTGTTTACTATGTTTCGGCTTTGGTCGGGCAGTAAGCGTGCCCGACGCGGCGACTACAATGGAGCCATGTTCAGAGCCTTGATTCGCGCCACAGCGTTCATCTTCGGCATTCTGGTGGGCATCCAGGTGGGCGTCCGTGTGCTGTTTCGATTCCGGCCCGCGCCTACGCCGCCTCAAATTGCGCCATTGCTGGGTAGCCGCGCGCGCGTGCGGTACCGGGATCCAATTCAGGTCATGGATTTCGCGGGTGTGCGCCGCAACTCGAGCGTCGTAGACGTGGCCTGCGGCCCGGGTGTGTTCACGCTTGAGGCGTCGCGCAGGGTCGGGCCGGCCGGTCTGGTGTACGCGATCGATACGAATCCCGCGGTGCTCGACCGGCTGGACACTCGCCTTGCCGACATCGGCGCGACCAACGTCAAGATCAGCCTTGGCCCCGCGGATCGGCTTCCGATTTCTGATAACTGCGCCGACGTGGTGATCATGGTCTCTGTCTTGCCCGTGATTAAGGACCGGGGCGCGGCGCTGAAGGAGGCCAAACGAGTTCTCAAGCCGTCTGGCGCGCTTGTGGTTGGCGAAGAATTGCGCGAGCCCGACTATGTGCGGGGTCGCACGATCCAGCGTTGGGCAGAGGAAGCGGGTTTTCGGCTTATTGGGCGGCAGGGGAATGCGCTGCGCTACATGCTCAGATTTGTGAGCGATGAGTATTTCCACTCTTTGGGATTCGAGGCTAAGTAGGTTCGGGCTAAGCCCGCGCTAAGTCGCGGGCGGGCGGCCTGGCTTTTCGCCTACAATCTTGCCATTGAAATCGCTGATCGGGCCAATGTCCGGCCGCTGCCGGCAGACCAGTCAAAGTTGACTCAGGAGAGCAGATATGAACGTTGAGCATATTTTGGTGATTGAGGACGATCCCCAGATTCGGGATCTGTTGCGCCGGGGCCTGGCTTATGAGAACTATAAGGTGACGGTTGCCGGCGATGGCGCGACCGGCCTCTCGGCCGCCCGGGATAATCCGCCCGATCTCGTCATCCTGGACTGGATGATGCCCGGGATGGATGGTTTGGAGGTCTGCCGGCGTTTGCGGCTGGCCAGTAACGTCCCGATCATCATGGTGACTGCGAAGGAGTCCGTGCCCGATCGCGTGCTGGGTCTTGAGTCGGGAGCCGACGACTACATTGTCAAACCATTTGCGTTTCCTGAGTTGCTGGCCCGCGTACACGCCATGTTGCGGCGCGCGGCGCCAAGCGCAAAACCCGAAATTCTGAAGTTCGCCGATCTGCAATTGGACACAGGCACGCGCCTGGCCAAGCGGGCTGAGCGGCAGTTTGAGCTCACTGCGAAAGAGTACGACTTGATCGAGTATCTGATGCGAAACCCGCGCCAAGTGCTCACCCGCGAGCAGATTCTTGACCGTGTGTGGGGCTATGATTTCGGCGGCGAGAGCAACGTTCTGGAAGTCTACATTCGCTACCTCCGGCAGAAGACCGAGGCCAACAATGAGTCACGGCTGATTCACACCGTGCGAAGTGTCGGATACGTCATGCGTGAAGAGTAGGGCCGTGCAGGCGGCGCCGGGATCTGGCTGGCAGTTTCCGAAGATACCTGTCGAAAACAAAAAAGGGGGGGCGTGAGGGCGCTCACGACCGGGCTTTGGTTGCTTGTCAGTCTTGTCGACTACCAGCGGTCGGTGCGGGGCCGGCGATCGCTGCGACCGCGGTCGCCGCCAAAGCTGCCACCACCACCACTGGACGCGCCGCCGCCGCCCCCACCAAAGCCGCCGCTGCGCCCGCCGCCGCCAGCGCCGCCACCGAAGCCGCCGCCGGAGCGCATCGGGCGATCCGAGCTGTCCTTCGGCTTGGCCAGGTCGATGCGAATGGGGCGCCCATCGAGGGACTGGTTATTCAGCCGGCTGATCGCCGCCTGGGCCTCATCGGCCGTCATCATCTCAACAAATCCGAAGCCCTTCGAGCGGCCGCGCTCGCGGTCCATCACGACTTCGGCGGTCTTCACGGCGCCAGCGGCCTCGAAAAACGCGCGCAGGCTCTCATCAGTCGTGGAATAGGCAAGATTGCCAACATACAGTCTAGCGGTCATTGTGATTCAGTTTCTCCGTACAAAAGCGTAGCATGGATATACATGCCCCGAATGGGGGCTTCCCGCAGGGGGGACGAACACGAAAGGGATTGGGTATGTATCAATCGGTCTGAGAATTGCTCCTGCGCCTTTTGCGCGTTAGGTGATGCTCGCGGGATACCGGAGGAGCGGCGCGCTACCCTTGCGCGGCCGCGATTTGAAGAACCTGTTCGAATACAGGAGCTTCTCAGCCCATACGGCGAACGATACGATCACCAGTCTACTTACAGTCCGGCTGCCAATGCCGTTTCCGGATCATAACACACACCGCGAAGCTGCCCAGGCCGGGAGCGCTTCGCATAGGCAGGAACTATGTCAGGAGCGCATCTCCAACATTTGAATCGCGAAGTGCCCCCGCATCCACTTGCGCTTCACGCAGAATTGCGCCACCCAGATTGGTGTGGGTGAGGTGGGCGCCGCGCAGATCAGCGCCCCGCAGAAGGGCCAGTCCCAGGTCCGCGTTGCGCAGGTCTGCTCCAGCCAGTGTCGCTTCGCTCAGATTCGCCTCGCGGAATTTGGACCATTCGGCCCGGGTCTGGATGAGGCTCGCGCGCTGCAGGTGGGCGCCCGAAAAGTCGGCCCGCCGCAGGTCGGCCTGGTCAAAATTGGCGTCCGTCAATTCCGCCAGTATTGCGGACGCATCGGCCAGTGTCGCGCCGGAAAAATGGGCCCGGGCGAGCCGTCCGCGATCCAGCCGTACTCCGCTCATTTCGGCGCCGGCGAAGTCGGTCATGGCCAGGCGGGCCTCCGTGAAGTCTGCCCGCGTGAGGCGGGCTCGCGCAAAATCAGAAGCCGTCAGCACCGCCGACGCGGCTTGAGCGCCGGTCAGGTCGGCGTCCGAAAAGTCGGCACCCAGACCCTGCGCAGCCGTCAAGAAAGCTTCCTTAAGGACGGCGCCTCTGAGCCGGGCTTCGTCCAATCGGGCTTCGCTCAAGTCGGCCCGGGTCAACGTGCAGCCCGAGAGATCCGACCGGCGGAGGTCGGCCCGGTGCAGGTTGAGTCCGCTGAGATCGAGGCCGCTCAAGTCCACCCCGGCAAAGCGCGCGCCATGATCCGGATGGTTCACGGCGGCGAGGGCGAGGACGACGTCCCGGCGTGTTAGTTCCGCCATGTTATCTCGTCGGCGAGCGCGGCGCGCCCGATGATTTCCAGGGCAATATCTTCCTGAGGAGGTTGAATCAGCCCGGCCCGCGCGTCCCGGAATAGGCGCTCGATGCCCAGCCTTCGATCCAATCCATTGGCTCCGGATGCGCGCAACGCCAGCTCGGTCGCGGTGATGGACGCATTGATGCAGGCGAGTTTCGCGGCGGCGACATCGGCGCCCATGCTCTGGCGGTACTCGGGATGGCAATCCCACGCCTGGGCGACCTCACGCAGAAGCGCCCGCGCAGCGCGCAAAGCGACCGAGATCTGGCCTGATGCGCGCTGGATGGCGGGCAACTCGGTGATGGGCCGGCCGAACGCGGTTGGGATACGTTCACGCGCGAACTCGGCAAACCGGACGAGGGCCGCCCGCCCAATTCCCAGATATACGGCCGCGAAGGCGCATGCTCCCCAGGCTGGCGGGGGGCCATCGGGGCGTGTGTTTGCGCTTCCCCGTGTCTCCAGCAGCCGGTTTTCCGGCACGAATACGTCCGCGAGCTCAACATCGCAACTGCCGCTTGCGCGCAAGCTGAGGCCATCGCCCCGGGTGTCGCTAAGGGTGATTCCCGGGCCGCCTCCCCTGACGGCAAATACACCCGTGCAGGGCCCCTGGCTGTCGTGGGTCGCCGCGCTGATGAGAAAGTAGTCCAGCGCTGGCGCAAAAGTGGCCCAACGTTTGCGCCCGGTGATGAGATAACCGCCCGGGGTGGGGATGGCCTGGGTGGCCGGCATTCCTCCGCGCGACGGGCTGCCCATCTCCGGCTCGCTGAACACGGCGTTGACAAAGATCCCTGGCGACACGCATTCGGCGCACAGCGCTGCGAGGGCATCTGGCCGCCAGGCGCGTTGTTGCGCGGCCGAGCCGATTGCATGGAAGTGCATCGCTGCGCCCAACGCGATGCTTCCGTCTCCTCCGGCAAGGGACTCAAGCGCAAGGCACTGGTCCCACACGCCGGCTCCCATGCCACCCAACGTTTCAGGCACGGTGAATGCGCTGAGGCCTGCCTCGCGCATGAGCTCGGCTTTGTGCGGCGCAAAACGCCCGGTGTGGTCTTCGTCGCCGGCCGTTCGCGCAAACTGGACGGCCAGATCGGCGCACGCGCGCAACACCTGCTCAACGTCGGATCTGCTCATGGGACCTCAGGATAACGCCGTTGGGCCAAACAAAAGGGGGGCAGGTCTGCGACCCGCCCCCTTCTTCCAGCCACATGTCGTCAGGCCAGAGTTCCAAGACCCATGACGGCCTTAAATTCTCCAGCGTCCAGGGTCTCGCGCTCGAGCAGGTTCTTTGCGACCAGAATGAGTTTGTCCTTGTTCTCGGACAGCAGCCGCTTTGACCGCTGATAGCCGGTGTTGACAATTCGGCTGATCTCGGTGTCAATGGCCTCGGCCACCTTTTCGCTGTAGCTTCGGCCCTCTTGAATTTCGCGGCCGAGAAACACGAGCTCCTGACGGTCACCGTAAGAGATCGGCCCGATCGAGTCGCTCATGCCGTACTGCCGCACCATGGCCCGGGCAATCGAGGTGGCCCGTTCCATGTCATTGGTCGCGCCGGCCGTAATGTCGTCGAAGGCGATCTCTTCGGCGGCTCGCCCCGCCAGCAACGTCACGATTTTGCCCTCGAGCGCCTTGCGGCTCATCTGTGAGAAGACGTCCTCGTTGGTGGGCGAATTCCACGTCACGCCGCCGGCCATGCCGCGCGGGATGATGGTGACCTTCTGGACGGTCTCCTGGGCCTCGGGTGTGAGCGCCATCGCGACCGCGTGTCCGGCCTCATGGTAGGCGACGATCTCTTTGTCGTGCGGGCTCATGAGACGGCTGCGTCGGGCGGGCCCGAGAGCGACCTTCTCAATGGCTTCCTGCATCTCGGCGTGACCAATGTCCTTGCGACCCAACCGGGCGGACAGGATGGCAGCCTCATTGACCAGGTTCTCGATGTCAGCCCCAGTGAACCCAGGCGTTTGCTTTGCGATCACCCGCAAGTCGACGTCCGGGCCCATCGGTTTGCCACGCGTGTGGACCTTCAGGATCGCCTCGCGGCCAAGCACGTCCGGCGCGTCTACGGTAACCCGCCGGTCAAACCGGCCAGGGCGGAGCAGGGCCGGGTCGAGAATATCGGGCCGGTTTGTCGCTGCGATGATGATGATGTTGGTATCGGTGTTGAAGCCGTCCATCTCGACGAGCATCTGGTTCAAGGTCTGTTCGCGCTCGTCGTTTCCGCCGCCGAGGCCCGCCCCGCGCTGGCGGCCAACCGCGTCGATTTCATCGATAAAGACGATACAGGGCGCGGCTTTTTTGGCCTGTTCGAACAAATCCCGGACACGGCTGGCCCCTACGCCGACAAAAAGCTCAACGAATTCGGATCCGGACAGGCTAAAGAAGGGCACACCGGCCTCGCCCGCAACGGCTTTCGCCAGCAGGGTCTTGCCGGAGCCCGGCGGGCCAACCAGCAAGACGCCTTTTGGAATGCGGGCGCCCAATTGGATGAACTTTTCCGGCGCTTTCAGGAAGTCGACAACCTCGACCAGTTCTTGTTTTGCCTCGTCACAGCCCGCGACGTCGCCAAACGTGACAGCCGGGGTCTCCTGGTTCATCCGGCGAGCCCGGCTCCGCCCAAAGCTGAACGCCTGGTCGGCGCCCGATTGCGCGCGCCTCATCATCAT
>JBKJQK010000128.1:0-7917 GCA_046594095.1 Anaerolineae bacterium
TCGTCGAATAAGCCGTCTGGGCCGGCGCGCCGGCCCGAGGAAAAGCACGTGTCCGAGACTCCAGTCAAAGAACCCTCTATGTTCGATCTGCCGGAGTGGACGGGCGCGCCGCCCGCCGCCACCGGACTCGAATCGCGCGAGCGATTCGCGGGTGTGCGATTTCAACCCGTTGGGAAGGTCTATCACTACCGCGCCGACGGATACGACAAGCTCAAGGTCGGCGATTGGGTCATCGTCGACACGGTCCGTGGCAAGCAGATGGGCCAAGTCGCGACCCTGGCCGCGCCCAAAGATCGCGGTCTCCAGCTCAAACGGATCGAGCGCCCGGCGACCGGCCGCGACATGGCCATGCGCCACTTTCATGAGAACCGGGAGCTCGAGGCCATGATCGCCTGCCGGGCGGAGTCCGCGGGACTGCGCCTGCCGGTCAAGATCGTCAAGGCGGAGTACAGCTTTGACGGGCAGACCCTGACCTTTCTGTTCTCGTCGGATCAGGAAGAGCGGGTCGAGACCGGTGAGTTGCGCGAAATCATGGGCCGGTTGTACCGGGCCCGGGTCGAATTCCGCCAGATCAGCCCGCGCGAAGTGGCCAAAATCCTTGGCGGGATGGGCGCCTGCGGCATCGAAGAGCGGTGTTGCTCGCGTTTCCTGACCGAGTTCAGCCCGATCTCGATCAAGCACGCCAAGGAGCAGGGGCTCAGTCTGAACCCTCACGACATCACCGGGATGTGCGGCCGCCTCCGCTGCTGCCTGGTCTACGAGTATGAGATGTATGTCGAGGCCAAGCGCAATCTGCCCAAGCTGAAGACGATCGTCGGCACCCCGTTTGGCCCGGGCAAGGTGCTGGAACATCTCGCGTTGCGCGATTCGGTCCGGGTTCTGGTGGGCGAGGGCGACGCCGCCCGCGACCAAATCGTGCATCGTGAGCAGATTGTCCCGTTGGAAGAGCTCAAGCGCCTGCAAGACAAGGCCATCAGCGGCACGTGTGACAAACATGAAGGCGGCGGCTGCGACTGCGGCAAGAAGGGCGCACCGGCGGCTCCTGCGTCCGCATCCGCGGCGGCTGCCCCGGGCGGAATCCGTTCGGACGCCGAGCGGCGTCGCGGTCAGGAACTCCAACGGGGGATGGAGAACCGCCAACACAGCCGCGAGCGCGGCGAGCCGCCCGGCCAACGCCTGCCCCCGGGTCGGGATGCCCGCCGCGGGCCACCCACGCCGGCTACGCCGAGCGCAGAAGACACCGCCCGGGCCGAGCGGATTGCGCGCCGCAACCAGGCGCGTTCCCAGCGCCGCGAGCCGCCGGAAGTCACCCAGTCCGGTTCTGGTGAAGCCGCGCCGCCTGATCCGGGCAGTGCGGCCGGTTCAGGCGGCAATCTCGAACAGCAACCCCCCGCCCAACAGGACCGCCCCGCGGATCAGGGACGCCCCCAGCGCCGCCCGCTGATGCGCCGAAAACCAACTGACAGCCGATGAACATTCTTGTTGTGATCGCCCACCCGGACGACCCGGAGTTCTTTTGCGGCGGCGCCATTGCGCGCTGGGCGGCTGAAGGAAACGCCGTTCGTTACATCGTCGTCACCGGCGGCGACAAGGGCAGTGACGCGCCCGATATGACGGCCCCCAAGCTGGTCGCCCTGCGCGAGGTCGAGCAGCGCAATGCGGCCGCGAAGCTGGGCGTTACCGACATCGCCTTTCTGCATTATGTCGACGGCGAGCTTGCCAACACGCTTGGCTTGCAGCGCGATATCTGCCGCGAGATCCGCCGCTTCAAGGCCGACGTGGTCGTGACGACTGATCCTCAAACCTTTCACTTTTACAACATCCGGGTCAACCACAACGACCACCGGGTGATCGGCATGGCGGTCTCCGATGCGATCTTCCCGGCCGCAGCCAATCGGATGTATTTCCCTGAGCTGATCGCCGAGGGGTTTGAGCCGCATGCGCCGAAAGAATTGTGGTGCTCCGGGCCCATCGTGCCCAACACGCTTGTGGACGTCTCGGCGTATGTCCAGACCAAGATTGAGGCGATTCGCGAGCACCACTCGCAGGTCAAGGATCCGGACGGGATGGCCCGCCGTATCCCGCAGGGCTTGTTTCGGATGATGGCCGACGGGAGCAGCGGTTACTTCGAGAATTTCCGGCGGGTCATACTTTAGTCCTTCATCCGTTATGCGTCAGCGGGCTCCAGGTCTGGGCCAGGGCTGAACACCGGAGCCGATCGCGCATACCGTGTTGCGGATCACAACGTGAGAAGACTCTCATGGGTTTCACAAACCTGCGAGTCCACCCTGGCCTAGAGTGGACTCCGAGGTAACAAACACATGAAAAATACACTTGCCCGGATCGCCGCTCTGACGCTCACGCCCGTTCTGTTGTTTGGCGGCCCCATGCTGGCCCGGGCCGCCGCGCCCGCAGCCGTTGAGGTGGTCGCCGATCCGGCGCCCGCCGTCACGGTGGTTCCCGCTATCACCGCCAATCAGGCTGTGTCCGCCGCGCGCGCGGCGTTGAACACGGCTGCGGCCCTGCGCGAAGTCGAATTGGAAACCGAACATGGCGTTCAGACATACAAGGTCAAATTCGCCTATGGCTCGAGCGCGGTGGTCAATGCGGCCACCGGCGCCATCATCAGCATCCGTGTTGGCGGAGTAACCCCGATCCCAACGCCCGTTGTCACCACGACGATTACGGCGGAACAGGCCGTGGTCGCTGCGCGAATCGCTCTGAGCACGACCGCGTCTGTTCGTGAAGTTGAAACGGAGCGCGAACATGGCGTCGTCGTCTTCTCAATCAAGTTCGCCGACGGCTCAAGGGCGGTGGTCGACGCCACGACTGGCGCCGTCATCAGCAGTCGCGTTGGGCGCATTCCCCCCACTCCCGGGCCCGCCATCACCACGACCATCACCATGGATCAGGCCGTGATCGCCGCGCGCGCTGCCCTGAGCACAACCGCGCCCTTGCGCGAGGTTGAAACGGAGCGCGAACATGGCGTCGTCGTCTTCTCAATCAAATTCGCCGATGGTTCCAGGGCCGTAATTGACGCCACCACAGGCGCCGTCATCAGCATCCGTGTTGGCAGGATCGAAGACAACCGTAATCACAAGGGCAACGGAGGCAAGGGCGATGACAATCGCGCCGTCCCGGCTACCCCCGCCACGCCTGCAACGCCTGGCCGGAATGGTCAGCCCGCCGTGCCTGCCACACCCGCAACGCCGGCTACTCCAGCCAATCGAAGCGGTGGTTCGAGCAACAGCGGCAGCTCCACTGGCGCGCCGCGTGTCGACGTCCACGGCAATCAGACCGAGACCAACCACGGCGGCGGGTCAAATAGCGGCCGCGGCGGACGGCGCTAAACCTTAACGCTCGACCCAGCCGCTTGACCGGGTGCGCAAGACCCGAATCGTTCAGGCTGCAACAGAATAAGGGAAGAGGGGAAGTAGATCAGGCAAAGCGCCTTCGTCTACTTTCCCTCTTCTCTTTTTCGTCACTGCTCCGCCCGGTCGCGGCGCGGAGGGACAAAGTCGGCGCGAGCGCATTTGCGCCACTCCCATTCCGCCAATTGTGGCTACCGGCGTTGAGTAATCACATATCTCTTGTTTATCGGTTGGCCACCACGAACAATGACACACTCCGTTCGCATGTTTCCTCTCACTGCGGATAGGGCGGCAGCTCGAGGTCATAAATCCAGGGCTTGAGCGCCGCTGCTGCCGTCGCGCCCGCCACCTCGCTGACCGCCGCCAGGAAGTCCTCGGTGCTGGCCACGCCATACTGGTAGCGCGCGTAGTAGGTTCGCATGATCTTGTCAAAGCTGGCATCACCGGCGATGACGCGCAACGCATGCAGGGTGAGCGCGCCCCGCAGATACACCGCGTTTCCGAAAAGCTCATCGACCTCCCGCACATAGGGCGGCCCGACACGCCCGCTGGAGACCGTTGTGTAGTGCGACCGCATGATGTTTTCGAGTTGTCCGCGCCCGCGGTTCTTCTCCTGCCATAGCGCCGAGTAATAGGTGGCGAAACCTTCATTCAGCCAGGTGTCCTGCCATTGGGCCGGACTCAGGCTGTTCCCAAACCACTGGTGCGACAGCTCGTGAAAAATGGTGTCTTCGCTCGCGCCGCGCGCGCCGAAGATGGACAGGGTCTGGGTCTCCAGCGCCCAGGTTGAATCGTTGGTCAACAGCACGACGCCGTATTCCGCGAACGGATACGGCCCGACCCGCGATTCCATGAAGGCAAGCATGTCCGGCGTGCGGTCGAAGGCCCGCCGAACAGTATCGGGCGTTGCGCGCGGGAAATAGTTGCGGATGCGGACGCCCCCGGGCCCGGCCTGTTCCTCGATGTCGTACAGCCCGATGTGGACGGTGGCAAGATAGCTGGCCATTGGCTGGTCCATCCGCCACACAAAGGTCGTCGCGCTGTCGCCGGCGTCAAGGGTCTCTTTCAAGACGCCATTGGCCGCGACCATATAGGGCTTCGGAACCGTGATCCGAAATGAATAGGTGGCTTTGTCCCGGGGATGATTGTTGACCGGATACCAATTCATCGCGCCGGACGGCTCCGAGGCGACAAACGTGCCAGTCGCCTGCTTTTGCCATCCCAGAGGGATTCGGGGAATGCCAGAATCCGATATTGTCGCGGGCGAGCCGCGATAAGAGACGCGGGTGGTGAAGATCACCCCGGCCGCGATCGGCTGGACGGGCGTGACCGTCAGCTCCGAGCCCGATCGCGAGAATCGGGCCGCCTGTCCGTTGACGCTGATGGCGCCGACGTCGAGCCCAAACAGGTCCAGATTGAAGGCGCTCAGGGCCTGGGTCGCCCTGGCGGCGAGCGTGGTTGCGCCGGCCAGCGCGTTGGCCTCAACATCCACTCGCAAATCGAGCGTGTAGTCGAGGGCGTCGTAGCCGCCGTTGCCCAGCGCCGGGTAAAAAACATCGCCCAGCCCCGCCGCGCCGGGCTGGGCCTCGTAGGCGTTGGCCGGAGTGGCGATGACCGCCCGTGGCGCGCCCGGGCGGGGCGTCACGGTCGCCACGCCAGGCGGCAGCGCCCGTGACGGACCGGCCTCCTGCGTCGCGTCCGGCCCGGAATCGGGCGGCCAGACGCACCCGCCCAATAGTGCGGCGACCAGGCCCAGCAGGGGAAGCAATCGCCCGCGCCCCGGCCTATAATTGTTTCTCATACCCTAATCTAATTATCCAGCGAGAAAACAAACCATGACGCTCATTGCCGCCGCAATGGGCCGCGTGCCGGTCGACACGCTGCTCACGAATGTCCGGCTCGCCAACACCCTGACCGGCGAAATGTATCCCGCCGATATCGTCATTTATGCCGGCAAGATCGCGGCAGTGGAGCCGCCGGGTACCGCGCCTGCGCGGAACGCCCGCGACGTGATCGATGCCGCCGGTCGGATTGCGACGCCTGGCCTGGTCGACGCCCACCTGCACATCGAGAGCACACTCGTTACCCCCGCCCACTTTGCCGAAGCGGTCTTGCCCCTGGGTGTCACGACGATCCTGGAGGACCCGCACGAGATCGCAAATGTGCTCGGCGCTCAGGGAATCGTCGCCTTTATTGACGCCTCGCGGAACGTGCCGCTGAAGATCGAGTTTTTGATCTCATCGAGTGTGCCGTCCGCGGTCGGGCTTGAGACCGCCGGCGGCAGTATTGACGGTGGCGATGTCGAGGAGTTGCTGCGCCTGCCCCAGGTCCGCGGCCTGGCCGAGGTCATGGACGGGGCCGGGTTGGTGATGGAGGATGAACGCTTATTGGCGATCCTCCGCGCGTGCGGCGGCGGCGATGGCTACACCTCGCACAGCCCGGGCGTGATCGAGGGCCATAACCCGATGCTGCGCGGCCGGGCCCTGTCGGCCTTTGTCGCGGCTGGCATCGATAGCGACCACACCGTCGCCACACCCGCGGATCTGATTGAGAAGGCCCGTCAGGGTGTGACGCTCATGCTCCAGGAGCGCTATCTCAGCCGCGAGGTCATCGCCGCGGTCGAGTCGCTGCCGTTTGAGATCGGGACGTGCATCATCACCGACGACGTTGCTCCCGACTACCTGCTTGACGCCGGCCACCTCGATCACGTTATGCGCGAATGCATCCGCCTCGGCATGGATCCGATGCGCGCCCTCCGCGCGGTAACCCTCAACCCGGCCCGCCGGATGAGGCTGTGGGACCGCGGGGCGATCGCGCCGGGCAGGGCCGCCGACGTCGTCCTGGTCGATGACCTGGCGGACTTCCGCGCCCGTCTGACCCTAGTCGACGGAAAGGTCGTCGCCCGCGATGGTCTATCGATATGGCATGCCACCGGGGATGATGGCCTCAGCCGCTTCACTCGCACGGTCAAGCTTGGCCCCCAAACCCCGGCCGACTTCACCGTCCGGGCGCTCATCGAAGAAGGCGTCGCGCGCGCCCGGGTGATGGACTGCGTCCCCAACAGCACGTCGACCCGCGTCTCGGAGGACGATTTTGTCGTTCGCGGCGGCGCCCTTCAGCTTCCGCCCGACACCGCCTTCATCTGTGTCGTGGACCGGCATGCCGCAAACGGTGGGCATCGCGCGTTTGGCCTTCTGCGCGGGGTGGGGCTGGAACGTGGCGCGTTCGCCAGCTCCCTCGCCCACGACAGCCATAACCTGTGCGTCATCGGGCGCACGCCGGCTGAGATGGCCCGGGCCGCCAATGCCGTCATCGGCGTTCAGGGCGGCATGGCCGTCGTCCAAGGTGAGCAAACGCTGGCCTTGATGCGGCTTCCCATCGCCGGGATTCTGTCGGCAGAACCGGTCCCGCAGGCGGCCCGCGAGGCGCGCGCGGTCTACGCCGCGCTCAACTCCGTCGGTCTCCGCCATCCGCACTGGCTGATGCGCCTGACGACGTTCACCCTGCCCGTGTCGTCCGGTCTGCGCATCACCGACATGGGCCTGGTCGACGCCCAGGCGCGCAAGATCGTTTCTCTCTTTGTCTAGCCCATGGCTTCAACTTCGCCAGCGCCCTTCTGGCTCGACGTCGACACCGGTCTGGATGACGCCCTGGCGATCTTGCTGGCGGCAAGCGCCAGGAACGCGCGCATCGCCGGCATCAGTTGCGTGGCGGGCAACACTGACCTTGCCAGCGTGGTGGCGAACACGCTGAAAGTCCTGGATGTGGCGGGCGCCCCCGAGATCACCGTCGCCGCGGGCTGCGCCAGGCCGCTCTTCGAATCGCTGCGCGAGCCGTCTTTGTTGCATGGCCGGGATGGGATGGGCGACCTGGGATTGCCGGCCTCGCGCCGGGCGGTGTCCCCGCTCCATGCGGTGGAGGCGCTTCGCCGGGCGGTGCTGGCGGAGACGACTCCCCTGACCCTGGTCCAGCTGGCCCCCCTCACCAACCTCGCCCTCTTTGCGCGGATGTATCCCGAGTTGCTTGGCCGGATCGGGCGGGTCTTTGTGATGGGCGGGGCGTATCTCGCCCACGGCAACACCTCGCCTGTGGCGGAGTTCAACTTCCGCCAGGATCCCGAGGCGCTCAGTATCGTTGTTGACAGCGGTCTTCCATTGACGCTCTACCCGCTTGATTCGTTCCGGGCTGTGGTCGCGCCGCGGGCCGTTTTCGAAGCTCTGGCCGCCTCGGCAAACCCAGGCGCGCGGGTTGCCGGACAGCTGCTGCGCTACGAGGCGAACTATTTCGGCCGGGAAGACCCCCATATCGGCGACGCGGGGACGATGGCGGTCGCCCTGGATCCGTCGCATGCCGTGTTTGAGCGATTTCCCGTCAGCGCCTCGGTGAGTGGGGAAAGCCGGGGCAGTCTGATTGTCGACCGGCGCAGCCCAAAACAGCGGGATGCCCTGAACGACTGGTGGGCGACCTCGCCGCGGGTGGCCGAGATCGTGACGGGTCTTGACGCCGGCTACTATCAGGCGCTGTTTGCCGACGGCTTGCTGTAAAG
>JBKJQK010000145.1:0-5861 GCA_046594095.1 Anaerolineae bacterium
CAGGTCCCTTCGCCGTCGACGTGGATGGAGCCGCCCTCGAGGACCATGTCGCTCCGATACCGGTCGGCACCGGCCAGTTCGCAGATCTTTCGGGCAGCCAGGTCATCGTTGCGAAACGGCTCGTACTTCACCCCCCAGGCATTGAAGCGCCAGTCGATCCCGCGCACGGCACCCTTTGGGTTGACGACGAACGTGGGACCCTGATCGCGCATCCATGAGTCATCGGTGGCCAGCTCCACTACCCGGATATGGCCAGGCAGAGCGCTTCGGGCGCGCTCCCATTCGGCGGCGCTGGCGCACATCGTGACCGGCTCGAACTCCGCGATGGCGCTGGCCACGGCGGCGAACGCGCGCTGGGCGGGCTCGGCCCCGTCGCGCCAGTTGTCCGGCCGCTCGGGCCAGGCCATCCAGCATCCGGCATGCGGTTCAAACTCGCCGGGCATGCGGAACCCGTCCCGGCGGGGGGTGGAGGGGAGGAGCGTGGGCATGGGTAGATTATGCTATTAGCCATGAGCCATTAGCCATTAGCCATTAGCCATTAGCCTTTAGCCTTTAGCTGTTAGCCATTGGCTGTTAGCCATTGGCTGTTAGCTGTTGGCTAATGGCTAACGGCTCCGCCATGATCTCCTTCCACAACTTCTCCTACTGGTACCCCGACACAAGCGAACCGGCGCTGAGCGGCGTGACGCTGGACATCCCGGCCGGCGCGCTGACGCTTGTGGCCGGGCCGAGCGGGAGCGGGAAGAGCACCTTGCTACGCACGCTCAACGGCCTGGTGCCGCACTTCACCGGCGGCCACGTGAGCGGGCGGTTGCGGGTGGATGGGCATGATCCAATTGCCGAGGGCACCCCTGGGATGGCGCCCCTCGTGGGCTTCGTGTTCCAGGATCCGGAGGCCGAGTTTGTGACCGGGCAGGTCGAGGATGAGATCGCTTTTGCCCTCGAGAACGCGGCTGTCCCGCGGGCCGAGATGCGGGCGCGGGTCGAGGCGATCATGGCGCGGCTTGGACTGACCCGCCTGCGCGATCGGGCGATCTCGACCCTCTCGGGGGGCGAGATGCAGCGGGTGGCGATTGCTTCGGCGCTGGTGTTGCGCCCGCGCGTGCTCGTGTTGGATGAGCCCACTTCGCAGCTCGATCCCGATGGCGCGGAGGAAGTGCTCGCAGCGCTCACAACGCTGCGCGAGACCCTTGGCCTGACCATCGTGCTGGCCGAGCATCGGCTCGAGCGCGTGCTCCCATTCGCTGAACGCCTGCTGATTGTCGAGGGGGGAAGGGCCCGCATCGGCCCGCCCGCCGAAATGCTCGCCGCCGGCGGGGCCATTGCGCCGCCGCTTGCGCGTTTGAGCCGGGTCATGGGCTGGCCGCGCGTCCCGCTGACGATCGAGGACGCGCGCGCGCTGGCCCGAGGTAGCGCCACTCCGCGTCCTCCTCCGCGGACGGTCGCAATCGGCGACACGCGCCTGGAGATAGCGGATCTGGCCGCGGGCTACGATGACGGGGCGGGGCGGATCGCCGCCGTCGAAGGCGTCTCGCTGACGGTCCGGGCCGGCGAAATCGTTGCGGTCATGGGCCACAATGGGGCCGGCAAGAGCAGTCTGCTCAAGTGCGTGGTCGGGCTGCTGCCCGCGGCCCGTGGCGAGATTCGGGTCGGTGGTGTCTCCACGACCGGCAAGGCGACCTGGGAGATTTGCCGGGACGTCGCCTACCTGTCGCAGAATCCGAACCTGATGCTGTTTGCCGAGACGGTCGCGCTCGAGTTGCGCGAGACGCTGCGCAACCACGGCGTCACCGGCGCGGCGGCGGACGCGCCCGTGACCGCGCTGCTGGAACGGCTGGGTTTAACCCGTTATGCGGGCGCCTATCCGCGCGATCTCAGCGCCGGCGAGCGCCAGCGGGTGGCGTTTGGCGCGGTCACCGTGACCGAGCCCGGCGTGTTGCTGCTGGACGAGCCGACCCGCGGACTGGATGCCCAGACCAAACATGGTCTGGCCGGGCTGTTGCGCCAGTGGCGCGAACGTGCCGCCATCGTGGTTGTCACCCACGACGTCGAATTTGCGGCCGAGCTGGCCGACCGCGTGGTGGTGATGGAATCCGGGCGGGTTGTGGCCGACGGCCCGCCGGCCGAGGTGATGCTGGCCTTCCCGGCCTTCACCCCCCAGGTCGCGCGGGTGTTCCCGGGGTGTTTGACGGCGGAGGAGGTTGAGGTTGGCCTCGCGCCTACTCCGTCAGCGCCACCAACACCCGCGACCACGCCGCCGACTTGGGGTCGATGACGTCGAAGTGCTCCATCCCGTCCAGCCGGATCAGGGTCACGTCATCGCCGGCGGCGCGCGCGGCAGCGCAGAAGGCCTCGCTCATCTCATAGGGCACACTTGAATCGAGCGTGCCATGCAAGACCGCGATCCGTCCACCCAGGGGCAACAGCGACATGGGCGATGCCGCGTCAAAGCGCTCGGGCGCGCGGGCGGGCGTGCCACCCAGGAAGCTATGGGCCGCGCCGTTGCTGGCCCCAGAAGCCGAGGACGCGCGCAGGTCCGAGACAGGCGCGAGGGCGACCACCCGCTCGGGCGCGAGCCAATCCTTGACGGCGATCTCGCTGTCGGCCGGCACGCGCCGGGCTCCCGCGTACCACAGCGCCAAATGCCCGCCGGCCGAGTGGCCGGTCAGCGCGATGTGATCCAGGTCGAGCGCATGCGGGCCGGCCAGCGCCCGTAGGTGGGCGATCCCGGCCGCGACGTCGTGGAAGGTGCCCGGCCAGCCGCCGCCCGGTTGCCCGGCCCGGCGGTACTCCAGGCACCAGGCCGCAAAGCCGGCCGCCGCCAGCCCCCAGCCCATGTGCCCGCCGCCGGCATTGGTAATGTCGTATTTGGCCCGCCAGTAGCCGCCATGGATGAAGACTGCCACGGGATGCGGACCGGCTCCCGCCGGCAGATACAGGTCGCCGAACTGGTTGGGGTCGGCCCCGTATGGAATCCGAAATGGCGCGGGCGGCACTGGCAGCTCAAGCACGGCCAGACTACCGATCCGGGCCCGCAGGGCGCGCTCTTCTTCGTTCATTTCCATGCCGGCGATTATCCCCGCAAGTTTTTTACAACTTTTGGGCTGCGCTCAGTGGTTCCGCGATCACGGCTTTGTGCCGGGGGGGATAATTTGACAATCTTCTTGCGCTTCCGGTCTGAGTGATACGGTCCCCTGGGGTGGAAGGCCATCATCGACATGCCCAAATCACAAGGCGCACCCGGAAGGGACCTGGCTTTCCACGCGCGCAAGTATTTTATCGCGGCGCTGATTCTGGCGAGTTTCGCCGGTTATGCGCTGCATGACCGGCAGGCATACGCCGATGTCGGCGGAGCGAGCTCGACGGCTCGGCAGACCCTCGCGCCGACCTCGGCCCCGCCAACGCGCGTCATCGTGGCCTCCGCCTCGGCCCAGCTACCGACCGTCCGGCCAATCGACGCCGCGCCTGCCCCGACCGCGACCTTTGTGGTCGTGGTCCCGCGCATCGCCGGCGCGGCGGCGACGGAAGTGGCCGCCATCGCCTCGGGGGCGACTCCGCGACCGACCAGCACGCTCCCGCCTCGCCCAACGTCGACGCAGACCCCAGTTCCCTATTCGGGCGGTTACAAGGATGGCACCTATGACGGCCCGATCGCGAAGACCGTGTTTGGGCCCGTCCAGGTCCAGGCCGTCATCGTGAAAGGGCAGATCTACGACGTTGCTTTTCTGGATTACCCGCATGCCCGGCGCACCTCGGTGGCAATCAACTCCGTGGCAGCGCCGCGTCTTGAGGCCGAGGCCGTCCAGATCCAGAACGAGCGGGTGCATTAGCTTTCCGGCGCGACGATCACCGCCCGCGGCTTCATCGAGTCCTTGCGCGGCGCGCTGGAAAGCGCGAAACCCTGAAGCATGAAGCAGACCCGGCTGATGATGGACATGCCCATCACCGTCGAGATCGCCGACCCGGGGGCGCCGGACAGCGTCGCGGAGCCGGCCTTTGAATTCTTCGCCTGGGTGGATGCGACTTTCAGCCCGTACCGGCCTGACACCGAAGTCTCGCGGACCAATGACGGAAGGCTCGCGCTCGAACAGGCGAGCGAGCCGGTGCGCAGGGTCCTTGAGCTGGCCGACGAGACCCGCCATGACACAGGCGGTTACTTTGATGTTCGCCGAAACGGCCGGCTGGACCCGTCGGGCCTTGTGAAAGGCTGGGCGATCCACAACGCCGCCCGGCTGTTACGCGGGAATGGCTTTGTCAACTTGACGGTCGACGTGGGCGGCGACAGCCAGATCTTCGGTGAGTGTGCGGAGGGCGGGCCCTGGCGGGTGGGCATCCGCAGCCCATTCACGCCGGAGGGAATCGTCAAGGTTTTGGCCCTCTCGAATCGGGGCATTGCCACGTCGGGCAGTTACTATCGGGGCGGGCATATCTACGATCCGCTGCGGGCCGGCCCGCTGGAGACCCGCGTCGTCAGCCTGACCGTGGTCGGGCCGGATGTTTACGAAGCCGATCGTTTTGCCACCGCTGCGTTCGCCATGGGCGAGCGCGGGGTCGACTTCATCGAAGGCCGCGACGGATTTGAGGCCTATCAGATCAACGTCGCCGGCATCGCAACCCGCACATCGGGCTTCGACCAATACGTCATCTCATCATGAAGACCATCGACGCATGGCTCAACACGATCACGATGTACCGGCTTGCCGTGTACTACTTGATTGCGTTGCTCGCGGTTGCGATTGCGCTTTCGTTTGCCCGGATCTTGTCCTTTGATCCCTTCGCGCTGTTGTTCGCAGCCGGTTTTCTGGTCGCGGTCTGCTGGATCAGCAACGCGCTCCTGGCCCGCGTATTCAGGATTCCGGCCAACGTCGAATCGTCCTATATCACCGCCCTCATTCTGGCCCTGATCGTCAGCCCGATCACGGGCTACGCCGACCTCCCATATCTGGCCTGGATGGGAATCCTGGCGATGGCTTCGAAGTACATCATCGCGCCCTTTGGCAAGCACATTTTCAACCCGGTCGGCATCTCGGTTGCCGTGATGGGGCTGGCGGCTTCCACCCAGAACGGCCGGCTGTTCAGGCGTAAAGGCTCGCCGGAAAACATAGGGCACCAGCGCGAAGCCGAACTGGAGCACCCATCCGTAGATCAGGCCCTACGGGGCCGTCTGCTCCACGTCCGCGCCCGGGAAGCCCGGCACGCCCAGGAAGGTGAGCGGAGCGACCAGCACCGGTAACACGGGCCACACATACGCCGTCACCAGATGAAGCATGCCGGTGGTCCATGCTTTCCGGTCGCCCAGCAGCGGCTTGATCGTATTCAACAGCAGCCAGCCTGTCGCGCTCAGGTGCAGGATGATCCCGGGCACGGTGAATCCGTCGAATTGCGTCCATGGGCCCAGGACGAGCAACAGCGCGCCGATCGTCATCATCCGGAAGATGGGCTTGATCGACCGCGGCAACGCCATCGCCCGGCCGGCGAAACCCGGATGCAGGTCCACCAGTAGCCCCGCGAACACCAGCGACATGAAGCCCCAGTTGTTGGCGTGGATGTGAACCTCGAGCGGGACCGCGATGCGCAAGACATCGCCCCATCCCAGCCACAGCCCGGTTCCGACGATGATTTCGAGCAGAAGGAAACTCAATCCGGCCACGTAAAAGCTTCGGCCCGGACGGGGACCTCCGCCCGCTGGAGCGGATGTCGAACTGAGTCCGCGCAATTGAACCAGGAGCATTACCACCGCCGCAAAGACCAGCGCGCCGCCGGTCAGGATCAACGGTTGGTTGATCAAGGGAATCCCGATGAGGAGGACGAGCAGACCGGTATTGAAGAGCGCCCAGATATCCCAGCGCGTCGCCGGCCGG
>JBKJQK010000261.1:0-4434 GCA_046594095.1 Anaerolineae bacterium
CCTGGCCGATGCCCGGACGCTATGCGCTGACCTCGGCCGGCAGCTGCGCGATGAACTGGGCACGGCCCTGCAGCCCGCCCTTGGCTGGGACTCGGGCAAGTTCACCGCCCAGGCCGCCGCGCTGCGCTCCGCTCCCGGCCACCTGCGGCTGGTCGAGGCCGCCGAGGAGGGGCGCTTCCTCAACCCGCTGCCCATCGCGCTCCTGCCGCTCCCGCCCCTCGCCCTGCAACAACTGGGGTGGCTGGGGGTGCGGACCCTGGGCGATTTCGCCCGGCTGCCCGCCGCGGCGGCGCTGCAGCGCTTTGGCCCGGCCGGCAAGCTCGCCCTGCGCCTGGCCCAGGGTCATGATGAGCGCCCGGTCCGGCCCAACACCCGGGGAATCCCGGCCCCGATCGAGATCGATCTGGACGGTCCGGCCGCCCGGCATGATCTGGCTCTGGCGGAGTTGATGCGGGCGCTGCGCCCCGCTCTGCGCGAGTTGGACGACCTGCTCGAGGGCGTCCGGCGCATCCAGGTCGAGGCCCACATGCTCGACAACACCCGTGGGGCAATCCAGTGCGCGTTTCTCGAGCCCGTGTGCGACATCACGCGGCTGGGGGCGGCGATCGAGCAGCAGATCGCGCGGGCGGCCTGGCCGGGCGAGATCGTGTCGCTGCGGGCGCTCATCCTCGAGGTGGGCGAGCGCTATCCCGTCCAGTTGCGCCTGTTTGACGCGCCACAGGCGGGCGAGGCCAGCGAGGCGGTCTCGCCAGTGAAGGCCTTTGCCCTCAAGCTGGCCGTCCGGCATGGCAGTATCTTCTTTGGGGGCGAGGTGCCCGACCCCACCCATCCGGTGGCCGAGCGGCGGGCCCGCCTGTTTGCACTGGCGGAGGGGGCTGCATGAGCGTCCAGGTCCCGTCTCTCCCGCGAAAGCGGAATTGCCCCCCAACACCGTCATTCCCGCGAAAGCGGGAATCCACAAGTAATGCCGGGAGAATCCCGATTCCACCCTGTGGGTTTGCGCCCGCATTCCGTATGGATTCCCGCTTTCGCGGGAATGACGTTCCGCGGGGGTCTCGCGGGGATGACGTTCTGTGGGGGTTTCGCGAAGATGACGTTCCGCGGGGGTTTCGCGAAGATGACGTTCCGCGGGGGTCTCGCGGGGATGGCGTTCCAGAGAGGTTTCGCGGGAATGACGTTACAGGATGTGCTCGTTTCGCGCCCCAGAGGCCATGACCAAATCCTGGGCGCACGGCCTGCCAATCCGGGTGGACGCGGTGGACGCCCAGGGCGTGCCGGCCGGCTTTGGTTGGCAGGGCCAGGCCCACACCGTGGAGCGCCTGCTGCAGCGCTGGGAGGTGGAGACCGATTGGTGGTCCGAGGAGGGCGGGGTGCGGCGCGCGTATGTGGCGCTCATCACCCGCGGGGGGCTGCTGTGCGTGCTGTTCTTCGACTTCGCAGCGGGGGACTGGCGAATCGCGCGGGTTTATGACTGAGTACGCCGAACTGCACGCGCACTCGTATTTCTCGCTGCTCGACGGCGCGTCCTCGCCCGAGGCGCTGGTGGCGCGGGCCAAAGCCCAGGGCCTGCGCGCGCTGGCGCTGACCGACCACGACAGCCTGGCCGGGGCGGTCCGGTTCTGGGCGGCCGCGCAGGCTGAGAGCCTGCCGGCCATCCTCGGGGCAGAGCTCACCCTCGAGGACGAGAGCCATCTGACCCTCCTGGCCGAAAACCCGCGCGGCTACGCCAACCTGTGCCGGCTGCTGACCCTCGCCCACAACGGCTACGACGCGACCGCCGACGCCGACCCAAAAACCTGGCCGGGCAAAGCCCTGCCGCGGACAGCCTGGGCGGCCCTGGCCGAGCGGCATGAGGGCTTGATCGCGCTGAGCGGGTGCCGGCGCGGGGCGGTGGCGGCGGCGCTGCTCAGCCACGACCTGGCCGCCGCCGACGACGCCGTCGCCCGCCTGCGGGATCTCTTTGGGCCGGAGAATGTCTTCATCGAGTTGCAGCAGCATGACCTGCCGGGGGACGAGGCATTGGCCGGGGCGCTGACCACGCTGGCCGAGCGGCATGGGCTGACGACAGCCGCCACGCACAACGTTCATTACGCCAACCGGGCCGCAAGCCGGATGCGCGATTGCCAGATCGCCATCCGCCACATCGAGACCCTGACCGAGGCGCGCCAGGCCGGGCGGCTGCCCCTCAACGCCAGTTACGCCCTGGCCAGCCCGCTCGAGATGGCGCAGCGCTTCGCCGCGTGGCCGGCCGCGCTGACCGGCGCGCTGGCCATCGCCGAGCGCTGCGCCAACGCGGTCAAGGTCGACTTTTCCGGCCGGCGCCTGCCGCGCTTCCCCACCCCGGAGGGCCGGACCGAGTTCGCCTATCTGTTCGACCTGTGCCACGCCGGCATCAAACAGCGCTTTGGCAACCCGACCCGCGAGGCGGTCCGCCAGATGGCCCACGAGCTTGATGTTATTGGTGGGGCCGGGCTGGCCGGGTATTTTCTGATCGTATGGGATCTGGTCCGCTTCGCCCGCGAAGGAGGAATCCTATGCCAGGGCCGCGGCTCGGCGGCCAACTCGCTGGTCGCCTATGCGCTGGGCATCACCGCCGTCGATCCGCTCCAGCACAACCTGCTATTCGAGCGTTTTCTGAGCGCCGACCACCATACGATTCCCGACATCGACATCGATTTCGCGGCCGACCGGCGCGAGGAGGTGATCCAGTATGTCTACGCGCGTTACGGTCACAGCCATGCCGCAATGGTCTGCAACGTGGTCACCTACCATCCCCGCAGCGCCGTTCGCGACCTGGGCAAGGTCCTGGCATTCCCGGCTCCAGTAATTGACCGGCTGGCCCGCGAAGATGTCGCGGACTGGGGGATCGAGCCCGGCACAGCGGAGGATCATCCGTTGCGCCAACTGGCCGGGCTGGTCGCGCAGTTCGAGGGTTGCCCGCGCCACCTCTCGATCCACGTCGGCGGGATGATCATCACCGGGCCGCCGCTGGACGAGGTGGTCCCGCTCGAGCGGGCAAGCATGCCCGGCCGGGTGGTGTGCGAGTGGGACAAGGACAGCGTCGAGGACGCCGGGCTGATCAAGATCGACCTGCTCAGCCTGCGCACCCTGAGCGTGGTGGCCGAGTGCCTGAAGCTGGCCGGCGACGACGGGCCGCCGCCGGGAGTCGAGGATCCGGAGATCTACGCGATGCTCGAGCGAGCCGACACGATCGGCGCCTTCCAGGTGGAAAGCCGCGCCCAGCAGCAGATGCTGCCGCGCAGCAAGCCACGCAACCTGGAGGATCTGGCGGTCGAGATCGCCATCATCCGCCCGGGGCCGATCCAGGGCGGGGCCGTCCACCCGTATTTGCGCCGGCGGGCGGGGCTCGAGCCGGTCAGCTATCCGCATCCCTCGCTCGAGCCGGTGCTGAAGGAGACCCTGGGCGTGCTGCTGTATCAGGAGCAGTGCATCCGGGTGGCGATGGTGGCGGCGCGATTTACGGCCGGCGACGCCGACCAGTTGCGGCGGGCGATGACGCGCAGCCGTTCGCGCGAGGCGATGGCGGTGATGCGCGAGCGCTTTATCGCCGGCGCGCAGGCCAACGGCATCGACGCGGTAATCGCGGATGGCATCTTCGACAAGCTGGCCGGCTTTGCGACGTATGGCTTCTGCAAGTCGCATGCGGCCAGCTTCGCCCTGATCGCGTATCAGACCCTGTGGCTCAAGCGCTACCGGCCGTCGGCGTTTTACTGCTCGATCCTCAACAATCAGCCGATGGGCTTCTACGCGCCCGAGGTGCTCGTCGGCGACGCGCGCCGGCATCGGATTGAGATTCTACCGTTGGACATCAACCGGAGCGAATGGGGGTGGGTGGTTGAAACAGGGGATGGCGAAGCTAACTCCGCCATCCCCCGTTTCGACCACCCATTACGCATCGGCCTCAGCTCAGTCAACGGGCTGGGCGAGGCGGGCTGGGCGAGGATCGTGGCAGCCCGGCCGTTCGCGGGTCTGGACGATTTCTGCCGACGGGTCCGCCTGCCGCAGTCGCTGACCGCCGATCTGATCCGGGCCGGGGCCTTCGACACGCTGGACGCCGACCGGCGGCAGTTGCTGTGGGCGCTGGGCGAACTGGACTACCGGGCGGAGGAGTTGGATATCACCTTCGACCCGGCCGTGTTGGCGCTGGCGCAGCTCGAGCCGCTCGAACAGACGCGCTGGGAGTACGAGCTGCTGGGGCTGTCGCCGGCCGGTCAGCTCATGCGCCACTACCGGGAAGGGCTGCGCAAGGCGGGCGCGCTGACGATCGCCGAGGCGCGGGCGGCGCCGGCCGGGCGCCGGGTGCGGATCGGGGCGATGATGGCGGTCCGCCAGAGCCCGCCGACCGCGCACGGGATGGTCTTTATCTCCATGGAGGACGAGACCGGGCTGGTCGATGTCGTCGTGCGGCCGGAT
>JBKJQK010000504.1:0-18086 GCA_046594095.1 Anaerolineae bacterium
CACCCCGCTGTAGCTCATCACATGCCCGTCCGGGATGAGCCGCACGACCGCATACACCTCGGAATACGTTGCGCGCGGCGCGCCGGGCTGGGGATCAAGGCCAGGTTTTTCCATGCGCCAGCAGTTTAGCCCGGCTTCTTCGTTTGACATATATCGCCCGCCGCGCCACAATTGGACCATGAACTTTGTAGCTCTTGCGGGCGGCGTAGGCGGCGCAAAAATGGCCGATGGGCTCGCCCGCAGTGTCGGACCCGAAAACCTTACCGTCATCGTTAACACGGGCGACGACTTCGAGCTCTATGGGCTGCGGCTGTCGCCCGATCTCGACACGGTCATGTACACCCTGGCCGGGATCGCCAATCCCGACACCGGCTGGGGCATCACGGGCGACACCTGGCGCAACTACGAGATGCTTGAGCGCCTGGGGGCCAATCCATGGTTCCGCCTGGGCGATCAGGATCTGGCCACCCACATGCTGCGCACCCAGGCCCTGCGCGCCGGCGACACGCTCACCCAGGTGACGCTCGGCCTGGCCCGCGGCCTGGGCGTCGTGCCCCGGGTGCTGCCCATGACGGACGATAAAGTCCGCACCGTCGTTGACACCGACATGGGCACGCTTGCCTTTCAGGAATACTTTGTTCGGATGCGCTGGCAGCCCCAGGTCACGGGCGTCCGCTTCGAAGGCGTTGACCGGGCCGAGGCGACGGCGCTCGTGCTGCGCGCGCTGGAGACCGCTGACACGATCGTGCTGTGCCCGTCAAATCCCTATCTCAGCGTCGACCCGATTCTGCTCACCCGGGGCGTCCGCGATGCGCTGCTAAATGCGGCGGCGCCCATCATCGCGGTCTCGCCCATCATTGGCGGCGAAGCCGTGAAGGGTCCTGCGGCGAAGATGATGCGCGAGCTCGGGCAGGTGCCCTCCGCGGCCACCGTCGCCCGCCATTACGCCGAGTTCATCAACGGCTTCGTCATCGATGTCCAGGATGCCGCCTATGAGGCGGAGATCCAGGCCATGGGCCTGGGCGTACTGGTCACCAACACGATCATGATGGACGCCGATGATCGGGCGCGCCTGGGTTGCGAGATCGTTAATTTCGCGGATGAGCTGCGGCCCGAGACGCTCGGCGGCTGCAAAATAGACCCGTAACCAGCGCTATCGTGGGACCCTTGGTCGCCGTTATCCCGGTCAAGCGATTAAACCGCGCCAAGACCCGCCTGGCTGGCACCCTCAGCCCGGATGCCCGGGCTGCGTTGATGCGCGAAACCCTCGAGCGAGTCGTGGGCGCGTTGTCGGCAGTGGAGGCCATCACCCGGGTCGTCATCGTCACGCGCGATCCGCTCGTGGCCGGCTGGGCAATTGGGTGGGGTTCTGACGTCTTGCGCGAATCTCGGGCGGGGATGAACGCCGCGCTGCGCGAGGCGCGCGAGGCGCTGGCGGGATCCGCCGCAATGTTGATCGTGTCGGGCGACGTGGCCCGCCTGACCCCGGCCGACATCGCAAGTATCTGCGCCCTGGGCGAGCGCCCGCCCGCTGTTGTTATTGCGCCCGATCGCCATGGACGCGGCACGAACGCGCTTCTGCTTGCGCCGCCGGACTGTATTGATGTGGCTTTTGGGCCAGGCAGCGCGCGCCGGCACGCAGCGCTCGCCCGCGCGGCCGGGATCGAACCGGCCTGGTATCGGTCGGGCACGATCGGCCTCGACATCGACGATGCCGACGATTTGGCGCTCTACGCCGGCCTGCCCGTTGATCTGCCTGGGCCAGGCTGATTGTCGACGCTTGACAGGATTAACAAGATGAACAAGACGGGTTCATCAGCCATCCTCTATATCCTGTCAAAGGCCTCTGATTCGGCGCCACATCCGCGCGCGGCCGTCACCGAATATCCACTGGAATCCGCGTGATCCAAGCAAAAAAAGAGCCTCCAGGATCTCAAAGACCCTGGAGGCGCCCAATCGGTGTTCAGCCCTGCCCTACTTTCGGATCATTGGCAGGAATACCGTGATGAAGTTCTCCACCACCACCGTGCCGATGGTGTCGCCGGCCTGATACACATACTCGCCCAGATCGTCAAACTTCACCTGGAACGACTCGCCGGAGAGCAGCGTGCCGCTATCGAAGACCGGATCCGTTGCGGCCTGCGGGCGCGCCAGGAGTTTCTTGTTCGCCTTGACGTCGTAGGTCGGCTTGCAGCACGTCATCGACGTGAACTGGACCACCGTTCCCGGCGGCACCTTGATGACCGCTGGATCAGGCCCATCTTCCGTCAGCAAGACCGTGACCGTTCGAAGCCCGGACACGACTGGATACAACGCCACGTCATAGCGCACGAGCGCGTTGGTGACCACGATGTCGGCGCTGCGATGATTCTGGTAGCCGGCTCGTGTCACCCCGATTTGATACGTCCCGGGCGGGGTGAAGAAGCTGTAGTAGCCGTCCGCGGCCGTGGTCTGCGGATTGATCTGGCTGAATGCGGCGGCGTCCCACACCGCATACAGGCTGCCCTGCTTCTCGTAGTTGGTGACGAGCGCGCCGCTCAGCAGTTGCGCGTTGGTCGCATCGGTCACGTTCCCGTACGGGTCAATCAGCACCTGCCCATCGCTGGTCTTGATGATCCCAAAGCACATCGCGCTGATCGTCATGTTGGACGGCGGCGCGCGCGGGCCGGTCGTGTAGACGCCCGTGAACCAGCCGTCGTTGTCCGGGTCGGTCAGGATGACGGTGTCGGTCGGGCCAAAGCTGACGCTGATGGCCGCGTTCGGATCGTTGGCGCAACATGTCTTCACCTCGATGGTGTAGACGGTGTCCTTCTTCAGCGCCAGCAGCCATCCCCCGACATCGGTCCGGCCATTGCCATCCTGCGGGCGATGCCAGCCGCCCATGTCATCGGTGAAGCGAATGCTCAGCGGAGAGAAGGTCAGCGTGCTGTCGACGTTGATGTTCATGAGGTTGCTGGCGGCGCTGACCATTGCGCTGATCGCGCTCGTCGCGGACAGGACATGCGGGCCGTCGGCCAGCCCAGCCACGGCAATGCGCCACAGACCGCCCGCGGTGGCCGTGAAGGTTCCAGTCGGGATGCCGTCGGCATACAGTTGCACGAGGCTGCCGGGAATCGCCCAACCGGTCACGGTGAAGACGCCCGCGCACACCGTGCCGTCGCCCGGCCCGCGCAGGACCGGCGGTAGCAACGGCCCGGCCACGACCACCGTCGCGCTGGCGCTGTTGTTGCCGGGACTCGTGTCATTGCTCGAGGTGATTGTGGCCGTGTTCGTCAGCGGCGCGCTGCGCGCAAATTCCGGATCCGGATACATTGGGATGTCGATGGGCTTCGTGCGGGTGATGATGATGATCATCCGCACGGGATTGCCCGGCGGCAGGCCGTTCAGATGGACGTGGACCAGGTCCGATGCGGCGGGGCCGCCCGGCATGACTTCCACCGCGGCATTGAACACGTCAAAGTTCGTCGACGTGACTATCTTTGCCACCCGCCATCCGCTCGAGTTGGATCCGGACAAGATGTCGTGAACGTCGACATTTGTGGCAGTGTCCGCGCCGCGATTCCCGAACACGATGCTCCACTCTACGGCGTCGGTGTTATTGTCGTCGCACTGCTCGTTGCCGACGCACAGTCCGGCTGCCCGCGGGCCGATTTGGGCCCCATGCTTCTCGATCCACACATCCGAGCCGGCGGTCTGGCCGTTGCCTGGCTGACGATACAGATAGTCCTCGGTCTCACCCAGGCGATACAGCTCGCCGCGCCCATCGCTGTAGTTGATTACGGGTCCGGCTGACGTGCTCAGGGGCAGGCTGATCGGCTTCGTCGTCAGCGTCACCCGCAGCCAGGCCTCGGTCGTGGTGAAGGGCACCCGGCTGGTCGGCACGTTGATGGTGTTGACCCCGAGCGCCAGCGTCGCGGGGTTGACCGGCTGGTTGATGACGATGTGCTCGGGCGCGGCATCCACCCCGCCGGCTGCGTTCGGGCATGTGCGGGCATCCGCCCAGTCGCCATCGTGATTGCCGTCGACCCACACGTTGATGTAACCCATCTTTGCCGTGGATGTCATCCATGCCTTCGCCAGCGGATCGATGAAGACCTGGATCGGCAGATTCGTCTTCTGGCAATCCTGGAACTTGACCGCGCTCAGCATCAGGCCGTCATCCCAGCGATCCCTGTCGCTGACATTGACCAGCGGGCGCAGGTTCGGGACGATGTCGTTGTCCGGTGTCAGATCGGCATCACGCTCGCGGCTGACCTGTGGGCCGAGGTGGAAGTGCTCGGGCCGCACATGCTTCGGGCCCTGCGGCAGACCCGTCCCCGGATCGAAGACGCTTGGGAAGCCGGCCGGCACGCCGGGGTAGGCCGACATTGGGGAGGCGAAGTGGTTGCTGCTGTCAGGCGCGTCGCCCAGGTCCGTGCGGACGATATTGACCGGCACGAGCTGGGCAATGCAACGGTTCTGACGCGACACGGGGTCGGCATCGTCGTCGCTCCCCGCCGCATTTAGCTCGGTGAAGACATCGAAGAACGAAGCCCGGAAGAGCACAGCCGCATCGGGGCCGTCGCTGTCGAGATCTCCGACGGTGAGATCCAGGTCGGGTTCCATGTCCGGCCCCGGCGCGCGGATGCGCGAGTAGCGGGTTGCCGTGCCGTGCGCGGGCACGATGACCACGTCCTTGCCGATCGGGCAGCGATCGACCTGAACCGGGGGCGCGCCACCGCCCTCCGCGAGCATGAGCGGATTCACCGTGACGTTGGCGTTTGGTTGCTGGTTGAGGTGGACGCGCACGTAGGCGGGCTCATTTGTGTTGTTCGCGAAGGCGATTTCGGCGCACATATAGGGCGGCTTGCATGGCCCGGTGGGTTCCGGGCTGAACAGCGAGTCAGGCGCGCGCAGGCCCTTGATCGTGCCATCCCAGCCCCTGTCCTCAAACAGCTTCAGGGTGTAGGTCACGCTGGACGTGGCCCACACATGAATCTGGCTGCAGCTCTCATCGAAATCCACCGATGCGTTGATCACGCCCCCACCGGCGGCGGCAGTCTGCAGCGCGTACGCGGTGTTATGCACGATATGGACCGGACCGTAGCAGGGCTTCACCCGCACGGCCTGCTCGATCCGGACTTTGCCGCCCGGCATCAACGCGCCGTTCCAGACTACCGTGTTGCCGATCAACGAGGCGACCAGCGGGGCGACCACCGGATTGAGCTGAGTGACGACCGGAAGCCCGACCGGAACCACCTGCGCGGGCAGCGGATCGGTCATGGTCGTGGACGCCCAGATTGTGCCGCCGGTGTGCTCGAGTTCGATCACATACGTGATCACTTTGTTGGCGGTGTTGGCGCCAAAGGTGTTGATCAGGCCCTTGGTGATCGATAGCGTGCCTGGCGTGCCCTGCTGCTGCGGCTTGTAGACATAGTCCTCGGTCTCGCCGAAGCGGTAGGGGCCATTGCTGAACGGGATGCCCCGCCCGTCCGCGCGCGCGGGGGTCAGGCTCAGGTTGAAGGTGCCGTTGGCCGTGCCGACCGGCTGCTCGCTCAGGGTGAAGCGCACCCAGTGATCCTGCAGCGGGGCGGTGTTGAGGATGCGCCCGGTCGGAACCGAGATGTCCTGGAAGCCGCCCAACGGAATTGCGGTCATGTTGACGACGAAGTTGCGGACGATCCACTCGGCCCGCAGACCGGGCGGCTGGACGGCGCTCTGCGGGCATTCGGCCAGGTCCTCCCAGTCGCCGTCGCGGTTGCCGTCAAACCACGTGTTGAGATACATCGTTGGCTGGCTGGCAAACGCGCCGCGCGAGACGCGCACCTTGAGCACGGTGGCAAAGCAATTCTGGATGACCACATTGGGGTTCAGCCAGCCATCATCGGCCACATCCCGGTTGGCGCTGTCAGTTCCGCCATTCTTGATGTTATTGATGATGTCGCCATCCGGACCCTGATCGGCTTCATCTTCCTTCGTGATGGCCAGCCCGAGGATGCCCTCGAGCTTGATCTGATTGGCGTGCTTGGGCCCGCTTGGGCCGCCGCCAGCGGTCGTCGTGTCCCAGACGGTTGGGAAGTTGCCGGCCACGGGGCCCGGGTAGGCGGTGTTCGTTGTGCCCCAGTGGTTGGTGCTGTCGGGCGCGTCGCCCAGATCGGGCCAGCGTTGGGGTGGTGGCGGATTTCCCTCGGCCAGGTAGTCCTCGGTCTCGCCCAGGCGCCAGCCAATGCTCGGGCCGCGGCCGTCCGGGTCGTTTTGGGATGGCCCGCCCCCCTGGTTCGTGGTCCCGGTTCCGATGGCCCGATCTTCGCTCAAGGTGAACCGGATCCAGTGGGTGAGCGACAGGGCGCTGTTGGGAACGAGACTGGTAGGCACCGTGATGATTACGTAGCCGCCCATCGGCACGCCGCCGACTGGGATGACGAGATCGCGCAGAATCCACTCGGTGGCGAAGCTCGGGGCGCCCGCGGCGCCGCCGCAATCGACAAAGTCCTTCCAGTCGCCGTCGCGGTTGCCGTCGAACCACACGTTGAGATAAAAGGCATTCATGGTGGTGGACAGCGGCAGCATGCTCCGGCTCACCCGCACGACAAGATTCGTGGACTGGCAGTTCTCGAAAAGCGCATTCTGATTCAGCCAGCCGTCGTCGCCTTTGTCCCAGTTCGAGACATCGGCCCCGCCGTTGAGGATGTTGTTCACCCCGTCCGCGTCGGGACCAAGATCGGCCTCGTTCTCGGCGGTGACGTTCGGTCCGAGCCAGGCATGGGCGATGCTGAAATGCTTTGGACCCTGGCCCTGGATGGGGGGCGCTGTTGCCGGATCAAAGGTTGTCGGGAAGCTGCCAGGGACCGTTGTTGGGAACGAATAAGCCGTGCTGGTATAGGGCAGGCCAAAGTGGTTGGCGCGGTCAGGGGCATCCCCCAGGTCACTTTTTGTCGGCACGGGTTGCGTAAGTGGGTCAGGTTGAGTCTCGAAGCACAGGTCGTCGATCCACAGCTCCTGGCCGCTCACGGACAGTTGGGTGACGCTGCCGTTCAAGGTGACCGAGCCCATGTCGTTACCAAAGCCGTTCACCACGCTGGCCAGCGCGCCGCCGATCATCGTTCCGTCGATGTCGTTGAAGTCGGCAAAGTTGGCCAGGGCGCCATTCACTCGCAGGTTGATGTTGCCGCCGTATTCGCCAAACTTGAAGCTCACCGAGTACATCGCGCTCGCAAACGTGGTCGAGATGCCGATGTTGTTCAGCTTGATCTCGTTGGCGGTCCCGCCAGCCAGGGTCGTGCCGACGATGCCCAATGTGCCGCCGGCGAAAACCGTGTTGTCCGCCCAGATATGCGGAACGGCTTGAAAGGTCTGGCCGCCATCAACGAACGTATCCCCCACGTGGTGGTTGGCACTCTGCAGACCAAAGCTTACGCACGTTGGACCACCTGCTCCGTTGCCGAGCGGAGCCGGCGCGGCTGCAATCGCGGCCTGTGGCCCGGGCTGCATCGCGCCCACCTGAATCGCGGCCAATCCCGCCGCCGCCGTCAACCGAAACAACTTTCCAACGTTCATGTCAACCCCCTGTCGTCGATTGTCGGGAAAACGCATTGAGCGCTCACCCGGCTATCCGCATTTGGCCTCGCGCTGTCGCTTGTCACGCCAACGCCGCTGCCCGAGTCGCATTGCGTGCCGACTCCCCCTGTCGCCCCTGACCTAAGATCGACATTGTGGCAGATTTTTTGATTTTCGGAGGGCGCACACCCTGGCCTCAACTTTTGGAACACGGATTGCCACGGATGCGCACGGATTTCCACGCCGTTTCTTGTTCTCCGCGGCGAGCCAGTCCGTACGCGCCCGCGGGAATCTGTGTTCCTAAGTGAACTGCCAGAACTTTTTGACGGTCCAACGCCGAACCAGAAGCCGTCCAGCCCAATCAAATCTCGGGCCATCGGCAGCCGTTTAACAGAAGAACGAAGAACAGAAGTTAAAAAAGACCAAGAATCCCGGTTGCTTCGGTTCGTCTTCCTTCTTCTTTCTTCTGTTAATCGCGCGCGATAGGTCCCATGTTTGGCGATGGTTGGCGCGGGGTATTGGCGAAACGGTATCAAGAACTTGGGATGGCCTACTTAGAGCCTATCGGAGTGTAGGATGGAGCGAATGTCAGACTCATACGACGCCGTCATCGTCGGGGCAGGGCCCAACGGGCTGGCCGCGGCGATCACCCTCGCCCAGGCCGGCCGGCGCGTCCGCCTGATCGAAGGCGCGCCCACGATCGGGGGCGGGTGCCGCAGCGCGGCCCTCACTTTGCCGGGTTTCGTCCACGACGTGTGTTCGGCGATTCACCCGCTTGCCGTGTCTTCGCCGTTCTTCCGGACCATGCCGCTCGAGCAACACGGCGTGACCTGGATCCATTCCCCGGCCGCGGTGGCGCATCCGCTCGACGACGGGACCGCGGTTCTGATCGGGCGAGATCTGGCGGCCAGCAGCGAGACGATGGGCGTCGACGCGGCCGCCTACCGGCGCCTGATGGAGCCGCTGGCGCGCAGTTGGACTGATCTGACCGAAGATATTCTTGGACCGTTGCGTATCCCGCCACGCCACCCGCTGGCTCTGGCCCGCTTCGGATCGATGGCGGCCCTGCCGGCCACGGTTCTGGCCCGGCTGGCCTTTCGCGGCGAGCGGGCCCGGGCGGCGATGGCGGGGCTGGCCGCCCATTCGATCCTGCCTCTCGAAGCCCCGCTGAGCGCGGCCTTCAGCCTGGTGCTCGGGGCGAGCGCCCATGCGGTCGGCTGGCCGATGCCCCGGGGCGGCGCGCAACGCATTTCGGACGCGCTCGGCGACATTCTGCGTGGACTGGGCGGCGAGATCGCGACCGGGCTGTGGGTCAAGACGTTGGACGATCTGCCACCCACCCGGGCCGTGCTGCTGGACGTCACGCCCCGCCAACTCGTCGCGATGGCGGCGAACCAATTGACGGCGGAATACCGCCGCCAGTTGGGTCGCTTTCGGAATGGCCCGGGCGTGTTCAAAATCGACTATGCGCTGAGCGAGCCGATCCCGTGGAGAGCCGCGGCCTGCCGGCAGGCGGCGACCGTGCATGTGGGCGGAACCCTCGACGAGATCGCGACCAGCGAGCGCGCCCCGTGGCAGGGCAAACACGCCGCGCGGCCGTTCGTGTTGCTCGTCCAGCACACCCTTTTCGACCCGACCCGCGCCCCGCCGGGCCAGCACACCGCCTGGGCGTACTGCCACGTCCCCCACGGCAGCTCGCGCGACGTAACGACGGAGATTGAGGCGCAGATCGAGCGCTTTGCGCCGGGCTTCCGCGACTGCATCCTGGCCCGGCGCACCATGAACTGCGCGGCGATGGAAGCCTACAATCCGAACTACATCGGCGGCGACATCATCGGCGGGGCGCAGGACCTGTGGCAGACCTTCACCCGCCCGACCTTCAGCCTGCGCCCGTATGAGACCTCGGCGCCGGGGCTGTATCTGTGCTCGTCCTCGACCCCGCCCGGCGGCGGCGTGCACGGCATGGCCGGCTATCACGCGGCGCGGGTTGCGCTGCGCAGGCTCGAGGCAGGGCGTTAGCAGGTGAAAGGGGAGAAAGCGAGATGGACTAAATATCTCCCTTTCTCCCCTTCTTACGCAGAATACCTTGGTTTTGCGTTCAGCCCGCCTTCAGCCGGAACCAGAACACGCTTCCCTGACCCGGCTCGCTGCGAGCGTCAATTTCGCCGCCCATCGCCACGACCCACTGCCGGGCAATCGCCAGACCCAGCCCGCTTCCGCCCGTCTCGCGCGCCCGCGACTTCTCGCCGCGCCAAAAGCGGTCAAACACCCGCGGCAGATCTTCAGTCGGGATTCCGGGGCCGGTGTCGGCTACCTCCACGCGCACGCCGGCGGACTCGCGCAGGGCGCGCACCGTCACCTGCCCGCCGGCCGGGGTGTAGCGCAACGCATTCGTCAGCAGATTGACGAGCACTTGCGTTGTGCGATCGGCGTCCGTCGTCACATTCGGCAAATCGGTCTCAATTGCGGTCCCGAGTGTAATCCCCCGGCTCTCGAACAAATCGCCCAGGCGCGCCGCCGCGGACTCGATCAGCGGGCCAACCGGCGCGGCGCTTAGCGCCAGAGTCAACTGGCCGGCCTCGGCCAGCGACAACTCGCGCAGATCGTTGACCAGCTGGCGCAGCGTGGCTGTCTCGTCGAAGACCGTCGCGATCTCGGCCTTGGTCAGCGGATAGACGTCGTCAAGGATGGCCTGCAGATTGCCCTGCATGACGGTCAACGGGGTGCGCGGCTCGTGGGCAATGTCGGCGACCATGTTGCGCCGGAGTGTCTCGGCGGCCTTGCGTTCCTGGTCGGCTCGCTGCAGGTTGACCGTCATCTCGTTAAAGGCGGCCGCCACATTCGCGATCTCATCGGTGCCCCGCCCGGCGACCCGTTCGTCGAGCTTGCCCGCGGCCACCCGCAGGGCCGCGGTGGCCAGGTCGCTCAACGGCCGGCCGATCCCGCGGGCGATCACCAGACCGGCCAGCGCGCCGATGACGGCCGCCAGGCCAGCCGCCTGGAGCAATACCTGATTGATCTCGCTCAGAAAGAGCGATGCCGCGGCTGTGAATTGGGCGTTGCCAGGCATTGAAACAAGAGCGATGCCGACAAGCTTGCCGTCCACGACAACGGGCGCGCCGATGTCCCGCTCGGCCGCCGACAGAGACGCGCCCGCCCGATTGGCCGGCGAGACGATGCGCCCGTCCGCGTCCGAGACAACGATCCCGCCGGGACCGCCCAGTCCCTGGCCGCCGCCGGGGCCAAACCCCTGGCCGCGCCCGCGCGAAACACCTAACGCATCATCCACACCTACCCATGCTCCGCGCTCGGTGTAGAAATCCTGAAGTGTCTCGAGCAGACCCAGGTCGGCGAGGCGGTTCTGGGCCAGGTAGCGCTGAAACTGGGCGCCCAGCCCGCGGTTGGCGACCAGCGCCGCCATTCCGCCGCTCAAGGCGGCCACAAGCACGAAGGCCAGCGTCAGGCGGACCCACAAGCGGTTCATGTCCGAAGCCCCCAGCGATATCCCACGCCATACACGGTTTCGATGTAAACCGGCTGGGTGGGATCGCCCTCGATCTTCTTGCGCAGGTTCTTGATGTGGTTGTCTAGCGTCCGTTCCATCCCGACGTAGGCGAAGCCGAGCGCGCGCTCGATGAGTTCGAGCCGGGTGTAGGCGTGGCTGGGCTGCTCCATGAACGCCTTTAGCAGTTCCAATTCGGTGGGGGTCACTTCGACCGGCTGGTCGTTCAGCAGGAGCGTGTGCGCGTCCACGTCGAGGGCCAGCCCGCCTGAGCGCAGCACCCGCGAAGGCGCCGGCGCGCCGCCCGATCGGCGCAGCACCGCCCGCACCCGGGCGACCACCTCGCGCGGATTGAACGGCTTCGGGATGTAGTCGTCGGCGCCCAGCTCCAGGCCGACGATGCGGTCTGCGTCTTCGACCTGGGCGGTCAGCATGATGATCGGCGTCGCCCGAAGCGCGTCATCGTCCACGACCAGAATGCGTTGTGCCATGTCCCTTCTTCCGCAGGGTTGTCACCGCGTCCCGCACCTGCGTCACTTCGATCAGCTTGCCGGCGGAAATGAGGTCCTTGATCGCGGCGTTGGCGTCGTTGCCGCTCAGCTTGAGCGTGTCAAGGATAGCACTCAGTGGCAGGCCGGTCTGTTCGCTGACCTTGCTGAGGGTCATGCTGCCCTTGATCTGATCGACGGTCAACACGACCCCGGCAGGCATGGACGTGGGGGTTGGGCGGACGCCATCGGCGGAGAGGTGCGTGCCGCTCAGGACGCCGGTTCCGGTCAAACGCTCAGTTGCGGCATTGGGCGGGGCCGTTGCAGTTGGCGCGGCGGCCGGCGGAACAACTTGTGGCGCGACGGGCGCGGCGCCCCGGGCCTTCATCGCGTCCCGCAGCGTCGAAGTTTCAAAGTTCGGGACGAGCTTCTCCATATCCTTGAGCGCCGTGGTATCCGGCATATCGGCCGGAATGTTGACCAACGAATAAAGCTCAGCTTTTGGGATGCCGGTTCCATCCATTACCTGCCGGAGCGTCATCCAGCCTTTCAGGTCGTCGGCCGTCAGGGTGGCAAGGTTCACTGAGGTTCGGCCGCTGACCGACCAGAGCCCCAGGCGCTGCGATCCGAACACGGTGCCAAGCAGCACTGACAGGAAGAGTATAGGGACGAGCAAGGGATTGACACGCATGAAGTTGTCTCCGGCTATTTCGCCACGGTTGGCGGAAGGGCTCTGGGCGATCGTTTGAGCAGTTTGCGGATCGGATCGAGCCAGGTCGGGCTGAGCTTCATCTCGAGTGAGCCATGCCGCGGGCAGCTCTCGACGCAGGCCATGCAGCCGATGCAGTTGCTGCTGATTACGTTGGCGCTTGCAACATGCAGCTTGACCGGGCAGGGCGCCTCGCACACCGCGCAGCCCTTGCAGGCGATCGAATCGCGCCGGATGTGGAACAGGCTAAACCGGCCCAACAGGCTGATCGTCCCGCCGAGCGGGCAGGCATACCGGCAGAATCCGCGCTCGACAAACAGCGACGCGGCCAGCACGCCGAGGGTGACGACATAGGCGGGCCAGCTCGCGATCCAGTCGAAGTGATACAGCCATTCCAGCCCGAACAGGGTCCGATACGGGTCGAAGTCGGCGAACCACAGCTTGACCGTCGTGGCGGTCTGAAACAGGATGAGGGCGAGGGTGACATACCGCCCGTAGCGCAGCACCCGGTCGAGCTTCTCGGGCACATGGATCTCGGGGAGGCGCAGGCGCTTGCGGATCCCGGTCAGCGCGTCCTGGATCGCGCCAAACGGACAGACCCAGCCGCAAAACGCGCCGCCGGCGACGAGCGTGCCCACGACCAGGGCAAAGAGCAGGATGAGATTGGAGACGTGGGTCTTGGCGATGAATTGCCCGCCGCTCGCGATCCACTTCTGAATCGTCTCGAGGCCGCCAAACGGACAAAGGCCATCAATCGAGGCGGTCGTGCCGTCCTCTGTGGCCAGGTTGTGGGCGACGCTGCTCCCCAGGATAAAGGCGGCGAACGCCAGTTGCGAGAGGTGCCGGGCGCGCTGCATCCAAACCATCTGGCGGCGGCGGGTTGCCGCGGGGGTCTTGTTGGCGAAATCGATGTTCAGCTTTCTCAGGGCAGTTTGCGGGTTCATGTCTGAACTCCAAAATCGTTGCGGATGCATTCAGCCTAGGCGCGGGATGTGGAGAACGTGTGGAGGGTCGATGGGCGCGCGAGGGAGGCGCAACCGCCCGGAAGAGGAGATCAAGACGGCAGCCTGAGCGAAGCGCAGCGGCGGTGTGAAGCGGGAACGAAAACCGCCCGGGCGGCGCCATCGTGGCGCCACCCGGGCACAAGGAGAGAAGAGATGGACTCGTTTAGGGGCGATTCATCCGCCCGCGCTGCATTGGCTGATTGCCGCGCATCGGGCCGCCAGCGCCTGCCTGCCCGAGGGCGCCGCCCGCTTCCATGAGGTCGCAGGCGCCATCGCCATCCGCATCCACGAACCCGCTGCCGGGCGTGCCACTGCCGGGGCCCTTCGCCGTCCAGGGCTCGCTCAGGTTGGCGGTGATCGATGTCTGCATTTGGGCCAGCATGGCATCGGCCTGAGCCTGGGTCAACCGGCCGGCCTTCACCTGGGCATCCAACTGCGTCTTGCGCGGGGCGAGGAAGGCATCGACGATGACGGCGGGCGCCACGTTCCTGGCCGCCGCGACCGTTGCGATGGTCTTGCCGGTGTTCAATTCGGCGACCAGGTCAGCGGCCTTCATGCCGAGCTTGTCCGCGGCGACGGTCACAAGCGAAGTCCCTTGACCGCCCCAGCCACCCACGCCATAGCCCTCGCCGGGTTGCATCTGCCCGCGCTGGCCCATCATCCCGCCGCGCTGGCCGGCGCCGGGAGTACCCGGCGTCACTGGATTACCAGCCCCGGGGGTCTGGGCCGCAACGCCGGTGGCCATCGCCAGGCCGGCCGCGACAGCCAATCCGGCCGCCAAACTCGTAATCTTGATTATCTTAGTGTTCATTTTGTTTTCCTCCGTATCAGAATTGGCTCCTTTGTAGCGCCCAAAGATGGAGAACCTATGGAGGCGGCCTGCGCAAGATGCAAAGTGCCCTTCGCGGCGCGGAGACTGCGTCACGAAGGGCCGGCAGAAGAAGGGTAGAAAGGAAGAAGAAGTGGATTTCTCTCTTTCTTCCCTTCTTCTGCAAAAGGTATCTATTCGGCCCCAGACCGTGTTACTCTCGCCGATGATGCCAATCGAACCCTTCAAGCTCGAGCGCTTTTACGCCCGCCACGAATTCACCGCCCGGCACATGCTGTCCTCCAGCGATTGCGAGGCCCGCACGGTCGGCGAGCTGCTCGCCCTCGAGCCGGGTGCTGCCGAGCGCTTCAACGCGCACTGGCTGGGCTACACCGAATCCCCGGGCGCGCCCGAGCTGCGCGAGGCGATCACCCGTCTGTATGAGCACCTATCGCCCGGGCAGGTGCTCGTCCACGCCGGGGCCGAGGAAGCCATCTACACCTTCTTCCATGCCCTGCTCGCGCCGGGCGACCACGTCGTCGTCCAGACCCCGTGCTACCAGTCCGCGCTCAGCCTGCCCCGGTCGCTCGGCTGCGCAGTCACCGAGTGGTCCGGCCGGCCCGAGGACGGCTGGGCGCCCGACCTCGGCGCGCTGGCGGGTCTGCTTCGGCCAAACACACGGGCCCTGTATCTGTGCGCGCCGGCCAATCCGACCGGGTATCTGTTCGACGCGGATGCCTTTCGCCGGATCATCGCGCTGGCCGAGTCGCGCGGGATCGTGGTCTTCTCCGACGAGGTGTATCGCGAGCTTGAGCATGACCCCGCCCTGCGCCTGCCGGCCGCCTGCGACCTGGGCGCGCGGGCAGTCTCGCTGGGGGTGATGTCGAAGGCGTATGGCCTGCCCGGGCTGCGCATCGGCTGGGCGGCCAGCCGCAATGCGGCGCTGCTCGCGGGCATGGCCCAGGTCAAGGACTATCTGACCATCTGCAGCAGCGCGCCCAGCGAGTTCCTGGCCGCCCTCGCGTTGCGCCACCGGGATGTCCTGCTCGAGCGAAACCTGGCACTGATTCAGCGCAATCTCGCCTTGCTTGACCCGTTCCTGGCCCGCTGGGCGCCTCTGTTCGCGTGGACGCGCCCGCAGGCAGGTCCGATCGGCTTTGTGCGTTGGCTGGGCTCGGGCAGTTCGGAGGATTTCTGCGGGCGGGTGGTCGAGGGGTGCGGGGTACTGCTCGCCCCGGGCGAGCTGTATGAGCGCCCGGGCCATTTCCGGCTCGGCTTCGGGCGGGCGACGCTGCCGGACGCGCTCGAAGAGCTTGATGGGTATTTGACGGGCCTTCTGTAGTTGGCTTCTTCTGTTAACAGTATTTGACTCCTCCACAACTGGCGGAGGATCACTAGACGAGCCGCCCGTACAATCGCCCTATGCGCCTCGACGACCCGCTGTTGAGGACCAAGCTCGCCCCGCCGCGCGCGCCCCGGCGCACGCTCGCGCGTCCACGCCTGATGGCCCTGCTCGGCGATGCGCTCGACCATCGCCTGACCATCATCCAGGCCGCCACCGGGTACGGCAAGAGCACCGCCCTGGCCGCCTTCGTGGCGGGTGACCTGCCGGCGACCTGGGCCTGGTACACGGTTGGCGAGGAGGATGCCGAGCCGGCCCGCTTTCTGGCATATTTGATCGAGGCGCTGCGTATCCGCTTGCCCAATTTCCCGGGCGGGCCGGCCGCTCGCCTGAGCGAGGCGACCCAGGCCGGCGACGGCTGGATGCGGGTCGTCGATGCGCTTGCAAATGCCCTCGACGAGGGCGACCGAGATGTTCTGCTCGTCATCGACGACTTTCATTTTGCCGGCGACGCGTCCGCCGTCCAGCGTCTGGTCGATCGGCTGCTGGCCCACTTGCCGCCCCGGGCGCATCTCCTGATCGCCACCCGAGTCCCCATACCCAGCGCCGCCCTGGCCTCACTGCGCGCAAAGGGCGAGGTCCTGGAGTTGGGGGCCGAGGCGCTTGCATTTCAGACCGGCGAGATCGGCGCGCTCTTCAAGGACGTCTATGCCCTGACCCTCAGCCCAGCCGAGATCGCCAGCATCGCCCGCGCCACCGAGGGCTGGCCGATGGCCCTGCAACTTGTCTGGCAAAGCGCCGCGCGGGCCGATGGCGCGCAGGCCAGCCATGATGTGCGCCGCCAGCGTATCGCCCAGACTCTGGGCGGCGAGCGCCCGGCCGGCCGCAACGCCTTCTTCGACTACCTCGCCCGGGATGTGCTGCGCGCTCAGCCGGCCGACATCCAGGCCTTCCTGCTCGATGTGGCGGTCCTGCGCGCGCTCACCCCCGCCGCCTGTGAGGCGCTCGCAGGGCCGAGCGGGGCGCTCACCGGCGCGAGCGGCGCCGCGGAGACGCTCAAGCGCCTGCACGAGGCCGGGTTGTTTGTCGTCGCCCTGGGCGACCAGCACTACCGCTTCCACGTGCTCTTCCACGACTTTCTGCGCGCCCAATTGGCCGCGGAGCCGGGCCGGGCCGAGCGGCTCCACCGCCGGGCGGCCGCTTACTACCGGGCCGCCGGTGACGCCGAATCGGCTGCCCAACATGCCCTCGCGGCCGGGGACTTTACGTTAGCCTCCGACGACATTGAGCGGGCCGGCCGGGCCGCGCTCGAGGCCGGCCGGCTCAAGGCCGTCGCCGCGTGGCTGGGCGCGCTTCCCGCCGACGTGACCGGCGCCCGGCCAGCCCTGCAGATCCTCCTGGGCGACATCGCCCGCCTGCGCAGCCGCTTTGAGGACGCCGAGGGCCATTACGCCCGGGCCGAGCAGATCTGGCGCGGGCGGGGTGAGAGTGCCGGGGTTGGTCAGGCCCTCCGCGCCCGCGCAACGGTCTATCTCGATACTGTGCAGCCGGCCCGGGCTGAATCGCTCCTGCTCGAGTCGATGCGCCTGGCGGGCGCGCCGCCCACCGGAGACGCGACAGCCCGGATGCTGGAGATGCTGGCCGAGAACCGCCTCAACGCCGGACATCCGTGGGACGCCGAGCGCCTGCGGGCCGAAGCTCGGGCCGCCCGCGGCGCGGGACCCGACGAGGACACTCTGAGCGTGCGGATCAAACTCCGCACCGGGCGGCTCGACGAGGCGCAATCCGTTCTCGAGGGCTGGCTGGCCGCCGAGCGGGCCGGGATCGCCCGGGGCGAGGAGCCCCCGCCGCGCTCGCACCGCGAAACGATGCTGGTCCTGTCGCTCATTGACGCCCTGCGAGGCGAGGCCGGGCCCGCCCTGGCCCTGGCCGAGGAGGGCATCGCCCTGAGCGAGCGCCTCGATGCGCCGTTTATGACCGCGGTGGCCCGAGCCCGGCTCGGACACGCTCAGCAGCTCAACCCAGCCACTCGCGATGCGGCCATCGACAGCTATCAGGCTGCAATGGCGCTGGCCGACCGGCTGGCGGTCCGGCGCTTCCGGGCCGAGCCGCTGTGGGGGCTCACCCGCGCCTACGCCCTGGCCGGCGACCTGCCCGCCGCCCGCCGCGCGGCCGCTGAGGGTGTCGAGATCGCCCGTTGGGCTGGGGACACCTGGATGGCCGCTCACATCCAGATGGCCCTGGGGGCGAGCCTGGCCGCCGCGCGTCAGTCGCGCGAGGCGCTGACCTGGCTCGAGCCGGCCGGGCAGGGATTCGGCGAATGCGGCGACGCGCTGGGCGCCGCAGCGGCCGACCTGTGGCGTGGACTGGCCCTGGCGGACCGCCGGGAGCATCCCTCCGCAGTCGCCGCTGCCGACGCCGCGCTGGCCCGTGGCTACGAGTTCCTGTGGACACGCCCGACCCTGATCGGCCCTGCTCACCCGCGCCGGCTGATCCCGCTCCTGATCGAGGCCCGCCGAAGCGGCCTGCAGGCCAGCGCCGCCGCGCGGCTGCTCGATCGGATCGGGCTGCCCAATATCGAACGCCACCCGAGTTACCAGTTGCGGGCCCAGACTCTTGGCGCGTTCCGCGCCTGGCGGGGCGAGGACGAAATCGAGCTTCGCGACTGGCAACGCGACAAGGCCCGCCAGCTCTTCC
>JBKJQK010000550.1:0-27671 GCA_046594095.1 Anaerolineae bacterium
CTTTTTCTGCTCGATTGCGGGCTTGCCAGGTTCGCCTTCAGAGGCATGCGGAGGCACGACCACAACCACTAACGCGATGATGAAGACAACGACAAATCCGACCGTGGCGATGATGAACGGCTCTGCATTTGGCCCGAGCTCGATCGCCTCCCGTCTCTCCCGCCGTCTGGGAGCGCTTTGAAGGGCCAATGCCCGGTCAAGCGCGGCCGGCGACGGCACATTGGCTGAGAAGAAGCGCGAGATTGCCATCGCGGCATACGTGATGAGCGCTCCGCCGGCGACGACGGAGGCCAAAACGACAAATGCAATAATGAAGGCCGTAAATGCGTCAGGTTTCATGGCTTTGAATGAGCCTGTATTCTACTGCCGAGTCCCGCCCGCGGCGATGACAAATGACACGAATAGACGCATCATATCGGCCCGGCCAGCCGACATCTCCTCTGGATGCCACTGCACCCCAACCACGAACTTGTGGTCGGGCATCTCTACCGACTCGACGACACCATCGGGCGCGCGTGACGTCACGATCAGGCCAGGCGCGATACGCTTCAGAGCCTGATGGTGGAAGCTGTTCACCCCGACTTCACCGCCCGTCTCGCCAAGCCCCAACGCATCGCTCAGCCGTGAGCGCGGCTCGATGCATACGGTGTGCGCCACGTGATCACGGGCCGGACTGAGCTTTCCGGCGGCATGCGCAACCTCGGAGGGTGACTGGCTCGGGATGTCCTGGACGAGCGAACCGCCCAGGGCCACGTTTAGCTGCTGGACTCCCCGGCAGATTCCCAGAAACGCCTTGTCATCGCTGATGACCCAGTTAGCAAGCAGGGTCTCTGCGGCCTCGCGGTCGTGATCAATACCGCTCGTCGCCGGATGCAGGCCTTCACCAAAAACGGCCGGGTCAAGGTCCGCGCCACCGGTCAGAAGGACCCCGTCCGCGCTTTCATAGATGCTCCGCAATGAAAGTGGGGCCAGCGTGACCGGAACGAGTAGCGGAACGCCGCCAGCGTCTATGATCGAACGGACGTAGTTGCGTCCAAGAGTGAAGCGGCGCTTCTCCTCGTCCTGGATTGGAATCGGGACCAGGATGAGGGGCTTGGTGGACGGGCTGGATATCATGCTGGGAACGATTATATCGGCTGATAATCGGCTTCAAATGCGCATCCTTGAACATCGCCGGCATTCGATTAGAGACGCCTCAGGACACCTGAGCCAGCAAGGCGTCACGCTTGCGCGCGGGGTCGGGGCAAAGACGGGGCCATTTGAATTAGTATTCACGAGCGTTAAACCGCGCGCCTTTGAGACCGCGATCGCCATGGGCTACGCCGTCGACGAGCAACTTGAGGTCCTGGCCGATTGGAGCGACGACCTCTCGGATGCCGTGGAGCGCGGCGGGTTCGTGGCTGTCGGCAAACTCCTTCGTGGCGCTGGCGCCGCGGCGAAGATGGCCAAGGCGTATCGCCGCGCGCTGCTTGATGTCGTCCGCTCGCTTGGCGACGGGAAGGCCGCCCTGGTGGTCTCACATGGCGGTGTGGTGGAGGCCAGCGCGATGGCGTGCATGCCCGGCGCCGACGCGGATGCGCTCGGCCGGCCCGTCGGCTACTGTGAGGGCATCCGACTCGTGTTTGATCGCGATGTGTGCGTTTCTGCGGAAATCCTGCGCGAAAAGGGCTGACGGTTGCCCAGAATTGCCGCCCGGAATCGCAATTGCGTTATACAATATTGGGAATCTGAACGGAACCAACGAAGCCGTTCTCGCACTTAAGTTTCACTATAGGAGCAAGCAATGACCATCGGAATCAGCAGCGTGCGCGGCATCAGCGCCGGCACGGCCAAGTCACTCAAGTCGAAGGGCATCACCAATAGCGCGAAGTTATTGGACAAAGCCGCGGGACCGAAGGATCGCGCCGCGCTTGCTGCGCAACTCGGTGTCGACGCCAAGATGGTGCTCGAGCTGGCCAATCGGGCAGACCTGGCACGGGTGAAGGGCATCGGCAAGGTCTTCTCTGATGTTCTCGAGAACGCCGGAGTCGATACGGTCAAAGAGCTTTCCAAGCGCAAGCCCGAGAATCTTGTCCAGAGCATGACTGAAACCAATGGCCGCCTTCAGATTGCAAAGCGGAACGCCACCCTGGCCGAAGTGAGCGACTGGGTCGCACAGGCCAAAGCGTTGCCGGCCACACTGAAGTACTAGTCTGCTGTCATTCGGGCGGGAAAACCTGCTCTATCGACAAAGGGCGCGCCACGCTTCTTTTTGAAGCAGCCGGCGCGCCCTTTGTCATGAAACCCATGCCCTCTGAATCCACTCAGCAACATCGCGAAATCGCCGCCCGACAGGGTGTCGTTCGAGTCGCGATCATTACCGTTAGCGACACGCGCACTCGGGCCAACGACACCGGCGGAGACCTGATCGAGCAGCGCGTTACCGAGGCCGGCCACGCCATTGCATTCCGGGCAATCGTCAAAGATGAGCCCGACCAGATCGCCGCCTTGCTCGATCGGATCACGGATGAGACCGATGCCCGAATCATGCTCTTCACCGGGGGAACTGGAATCGCCCCGCGTGACACAACGTATGATGTTATTTCGCGAAAACTCGAGAAACCCATGCCAGGATTTGGGGAGCTCTTCCGGATGCTGAGTTTCGGCGAAGTCGGCGCGGCCGCCATGTTATCGCGGGCCACAGCCGGCACCTATCGCGGCCGCTTGGTTTTCTCGATGCCCGGATCACCCAACGCCGTTCAGGTGGCAATGGACAAGCTCATCATGCCCGAGTTCGAGCATCTCGCCTGGGAAGTTGGTCGCTGAGGCGTATAATCCTCTTCCAACTGAATAGTTCCGTGGATTGAGGTGACCCAGGGCAGACGTGCCGGGGAAGAATGGGTGGAAGCCGGTGACGCGCGTTTCGCGCATAGTCCGGCGCTGTGCCGCAACTGTAACCGTTGATTCGGAAGCCAGGAAGCCTGCCTCGATCGCTCACATTACCCTTCTCGCGACAAGGAGGTCGAGCATGCGCATTCGTGTGCCGTAATGGATTGGGGGCTGGCCCGGGCCACGTCCGTGATTCATTCGGCTAATGTTCCGCATATCGCCCCCGGCCTGTCTGAAGGCCGGGGGTTTTTGTTTTTCAAGGAGTCACTGTGCCTAGTATTAAATCTGCCGCACCCAGCCGGGCGGTTCTCACCGCCATGCTGTGCGTGGCCTTTATGGGCGCGCCCGCTCCGGCGCGCGCGACCGACCCGATTGCGAGCGCGGCGCTGAGCGCAGCGGCGTGGCTCACCGGACAGCAACAGGCCGACGGAGGCTTCAGCACCGGATTCTCGCCCGCGAGTGATCCGGGGGCGACCGCGGATGCTGTCGCCGCGCTGGCCGCGGCCGGCCGCGCCCCCGCGTCGATCCGATCCGCCGCCGGCGCCTCTGCCCTCGACTATCTCGCCGCAAGCGCTTCAGGCGGCACGCTCAAAACCGGACAGGTGGCCAAGGTCGTCGTCGCCGTTGTGGCTTCAGGACTCGATCCCCGGCGTTTCGGCGGACGCGATCTGATTGCTGATCTCCGGGCCGGCGAAGACGCGCGAAGTGGCGTGATCGGAGGAAGCGTGTTTGTCCACGCGCTGGCAATGATCGCAATGGCGCGGGCAAAGGAACCCCTCCCCATTCGCGCAACGGCAACACTCCTCTCTTACCAGGCAAGCTCGGGAGGTTGGTCGTTCAGCGGAAAGGGCAGCCCGGATGTCGATTCCACCGCCCTCGCCGCGATTGCGTTGATGGCCAATGGTTTTTCCGGAACCAGCGGCCCTGCAGGTCGCGCCCTCGGCTACCTGAATAGCCTCCAAAACCTGGATGGCGGGTTCCCATACCAGTCACCGTCAGACTACGGAACCGACAGCAACACAAACTCGACCGCCCTCGTTGCCCTCGCCCACATTGCCAGCGGGGACCAACCCGAGTCATGGTTCCGCCCACGCGGATACAACGCCCTGGGGCATCTGGTCCTCGCCCAGCAGTCCAATGGCGCATTCCCGTATCAGTCCGCCTACCCTGATCAAAGCATCCTCGCGACCTCAGGCGCAATCCCCGCCCTGGTCCGACAGAATCTGCGTTAGGCGAATCGCCATGGCCAGGTTGCCCGCATCCAGATCGATCACCGGCCTCGCGGTGGTCAGCGCGGTCGTCGCCGTGCTGCTGAACGTCGCCGCAACGGTTGCGGCGAGCCAGCCGGCCAGCGCGCAAACGCAGAATCGGGCCGGGCTGGTCATCCGCTACGCGAACGGCAGCGTGGCCACCCGCTGCGTGACCTTCGCCGAGGAATCGATAACGGGTTACGAGTTGCTCAGGCGGGCGGGAATTCCGTTTTCGGCTCAGGTGGGCGGGCTGGGCGCGGCCATTTGCAAGATCGGCGATGATGGCTGCGCCTATCCCGCCCAGAGTTGCTTCTGCAAATGCGAGGATCCGTTCAAGGGGTGCGCCTATTGGATATACGGTCAGTGGGCCGATTCTGGCTGGCGTTACGCCGGCATCGGGGCCGTCGGCCGCAAGGTCGTCAACGGCCAGATCGACGGATGGGTATGGGACGTTGGGCAAGCGGACAGCGCGCCTGTCCGCCTGCCGCCCCCGAGTCTCGATGAGATCTGCTCCGTCAGGCCTCCCGCGGTCGCCACTTCCGCGCCGGCCGCCACTGTTGCGGTATCACGCGCTATCGCCACGGCCGCGCCAGCGCTGTCAGGCGTCCCCTCCCCCGCCGCCTCGCCGGTGTTGGCGAAGACCCCAACACTGGCGCGGGCGTTGCCGAAGGATACGCCTCTGCCTGACGCGGAAATTTTGCCAATCGCAAATCCCTTGCCGACCGGCGCAATTGAGCCGGACGCGACTGATGTGTCCACCCCTGCGCCAGACAACATAACGTCGCGCCTGGTCACGCCGACCATGTCGCCATCCGGCAACCAGCCCGGCCGCGAACCAGCGTATCTCGCGTTCGCCGGCATTCTTGGCGCGCTGGGGCTGAGCGTGTCACTGTGGCGTCTTCGCAAGCGGACGGGAGCGCCGGAATGACCCGAGCTCCGGCCGGATCTTCGCGACATGCGCTCAGCCTCGCCCTGTTCGGTTTGGCCGCCGTCCTTGGCGCCGCGGCATTCGCGTATCCGTTCGTTGTTCCCGCCCTCTTGACGCCGGGAGGCGCCGAACAGACCGGGCAGTCGATCAACGCCCCAATCGTGCTCGCCTTACTTCTCACTTTGTGCGTATTGGGCATGCTGGCAGACACCCAGGCCCGCACGCTGGACGCGCGCGGCATTGCCCTGATGGGCGTGATCGTTGCCATAAACAGCGCCCTTCGACTTGCCGAAAACATCATCCCCGGACCGGGTGAGTTTTCGCCTGTCTTTGCCCTCATCATCCTCGCCGGGTATGTATATGGCGCGAGGTTTGGCTTCCTGACCGGAGCATTGACGTTGCTGGTCTCCGCCCTGGTCACGGCGGGTGTCGGACCATGGCTACCGTATCAAATGTTCGCCGCTGGCTGGGTTGGCTTGACCGCAGGCTGGCTTCCGGGACGAGCCTTAAACCGGCTAACGGGCTGGACGCTTTTCGTGCTGGTTGTGTTCGGGATCGTCTGGGGATTTGCATATGGCGCGCTCATGAACCTGTCGTTTTGGTACGCTCTCGCCGGCGACCCCGCCAGCGCATGGACGCCCGGTCTGGCGCTATCGACAGCCCTGACCCGGTATGGCATTTTCTATGCCGTGACCTCCTTTGTCCCTGATCTCTTTCGCGCGATTGGCAACGCGTTCCTCCTCATCGTATTTGGCGCGCCGACCCTCAAAGCGCTGTGGCGGGTTCGGCGCCAGATGGCGTTTACGCTGACCCCAGAATGAACAGCATCGTCTGGCTGGTCTGGGTCTTGTGCGGCGCCGCGCTGGCCCTGGGCGCGCGGCATCCCCTATATGCAATACTGCTTTTCGGTATTGGCCGGGTCACGGCCGAGCTCGCGCTTCGCCAACAAGTGAACCGGCGCCTGCGGACTGTGCTGATCCTGCCCATCGCGGGCGCAATTTTCAATGGCCTATCTGCCCACGTGGGCGATACGGTGCTCTTTAGAATCCCTGAGACGTTGCCCCTTGCCGGCGGCCCTGTCACCGCCGAAGCGCTGGCATATGGGGCAGTCGCCGGCCTCGCGTTCGCCGTCATGATCGAGTGGTTTGGGGTGTTTGTCGCCCGCGTGCCCGCCTACAACCTCGCGCGGCTTGCCCCCCGCAGCTTTCATGCGATTGCGCTCGTCGTCACTCTCGCGCTCGGACTTGCGCCTTCGACCCACCGCCGGCTTCGTGAAGTTCAGGCTGCTCAGGCTACCCGCGGACACCGACCGCGAGGCGCTCGGGATTGGCTGCCAATGTGGATACCTCTGCTCGTTGGCGGCTTGGAACAGGCTTCCCAATTGGCTGAGGCCATGCTTGCCCGCGGTTATGCAGCCGCGCCGCAGGCATTACGCCGCCGCGATCTTGGCCTGGTGGTCGTAGGCCTGGGGTTGGCCATTTCGGGCGGATTTGTTGAACTGGCCACCGGCAGTTCGACGGGAGTCGCCGTAATGATTGCGGGCGCTGCCGTCTTTGGGGCTGGGCTACTCCTCAGCGGGCGCGCCGCGACCCGCTCGTCCTATCGTGGACGCGAATTTGAAGTATTGGACTTGGGGGTCTTGACCATCATCCTGGTCTCAACCGCCATACTGTTGCTGACGTCGCCCGGATCGTTGATCTGGGATCCTTATCCAACCGTGAGCGCTCCCAGTTTCGACCTGGTGACTGGCGCCACAATGCTTGGCCTGCTTGCGCCCGCAATCGGTGAGGCGTTCATTTCTCCGGGAGCGAAGAAGGCCAGGCCCGGTGAGCGCGCGCACACGAGCCCGGTGCCCAAGAGTCGCGCCCAGTCTCGTTAGGGATGGATATGCGCGAGACTCAGATCCGCCGCTGGCGCAAATAGAACGAGACGCCGAAGACCATCCCGCCGACCACCAGCAACGCGCCAAGTCCGACCGCCAGGATTGGGAGGGCCATGTCCCCAAGCCCCTTCACCGGCGCCGACGCGCTGCCCTGGTTCGGCACAATAATCTTGTTTCCAGCGTCCACCCGGCGCAACCCAATCGAAAACCGGGCTGCATTTCCACCCTGCACCGCTTTCGTATCGTTCAAGGGCGTCGTTGCGTTGTACAACTGCAATGTGGTGGCCCCGACAGTGTAGTTGCCGGCCAGCAGGTTCTGAATGCAAAACGGTTCGTTGATCCCATCGGTCAGGCGGGTGGTCACAATCTGGCCGGCTGAACTGATCGAAAAGAAGACATTCGGGACCAGGTCCTCGCCCGTCTCGGACTGGCGCCGGCCATCACCGTTATTGTCAAAGAAGGCCTCGACGCACAACAGCCCAAACTGAGGCGCAGCGGGGACCGCGGCCATGGCCGTGCCGGGACCCGGCGGACGGGGAGTCGGCGTCGGCGGCACAGGCGGCGCCTCCAGGATCAACTCCTGGCCAATCGACAGCAGATCCGTTCTGAGTCCATTCAAACGGCGTAGATCGTCATCGCTCAGCCCGAACCGGGCGGCTATCCCGCTGACCGTGTCGCCCGAAGTAACTTTGTATGTCTTTCCGCTGGCGCTCTTCGCTGGGGTCGACGTTGGCGCCGGCGTTAAGACAGGCGCGGGCGCCACCGAGCTTGTCAATCCTGCGCTGGGAGTAACCCCCTGGGTGGCCGCGATCGCAAGCCCTGGGCCGGGTGTCTTTGGCGCATCCGCCACCGCGCCCGGCGGCGGGGCCACATATTCGACGAGTACATCGTCGACATACATTTCATTGTGCCGAACTGGGTCCTTCATCGTCCCATAGGTGTACAGGACGATCGTGGACGTCTTGGCTTCGATTTCGACGCTGAGTGAGCCGAACTTGTCCTTTGCGTCGGTTTCCGGCGACCACACGACGCCCGGGTTAAATGCGGAGGCGGTTGACACGTCCCCTGCCAGTGACTCTATCCCGAGCCGAACCTTGATGTCACTCGATGGCCGGGCGGAGAAAGCCTGTTCGTCATTGGTGGACCAGACTTGGGCAACGGCGCTGAATCGAATCCGCGAACCTACCTTGACCTTGCCAATAACCCGCCGGATACCCCCGGTGAAGGTCGCCCGCTCGACATAGATTCGCTGAGAGGCGGTACCGCTCTTGAACTTCCCCGGAGCGGTCGTTCGATCCGACTGCGGTTGAAAGTTGATGCCTTCGGGATCGGTCTCCCGGCGTGGCACCCACCAGACTTCCCATCCGGCCGGTACCTGGCAACGCCCGATAGCGCAAAATGGGTCAGTGACAAACGCCACCTCAAATCCCTCAGCAAAAATAACCTCAGGCTTATCCAACTGCGCCTGAACGGTCGTTCCCGCGATGAGAACCGGTGCCAAGCTCATCAGGCAGGCCGCACCAATCGCAGTTATGTTTCTCAGTAATCTCATGTTATTCGTTGCGTTTTTGAGTATATCGCACCGACAAGCGACTTCTTGGGTTTCTGGGAATCCCCGGAGGTCATTAGTTATGGGCAGTCAGTCGCTTGCCGCATAGCGCAGCCACCGAATCAATGGGTAGATGTCGGCGAACCCGCGCTCCAGTTCGTTCAGAAGCGCCTCCGTTGAGATTCGCTCAATCTCAACCGTGCGTCCGGCCACAAAGCTCTTGAGTTTGATGTATTCCACCATAGACGTTGTTGGCGCGAATTCCGCGGGGAGGCGGGCAAGCTTCTCGCCACCTATTTCGCCATAAGAAGATTCAAAACGCGGGTGGTCCAGAACGGCCTGGAGCTTTGCCGGAAAGGACGCAACATACCGCCGAATCCGTCCGAGTGCTTGTGGATCAGGGGCATACAGCCCGCCGCCCTGGAACAGCTTTCCCTCGTGATTGATCTGAAAGTAATACCCAGGCTCCGAGATGGAAGCGCGTCCGCCCTCGGTGATCGAAGCGCTAAACTGAGTTTTATAGGGTCGCTTGTCCTTTGAGAAGCGAAGGTCCCGGTTGATCCGGAACTGGCTGCCCTTTGCCGACACGGTCTTGATCTCGGGGTCAGTCCGTTTGATTCCATTGATGACAGCAGTGGTGAGATCGGTGAAGTCGGCCCGCAAGGCGTCGTAGTCAGCCCGATGGGCCTCAAACCATTCCTTCGAATTGTTGCGCGACAAGCCGCGCAGGTATCTGACAAGCCGAGCCGAATCCATTGTGTTGGCTCCTTGATTCAAATAACGGGCGATGGTCGCAGCCGTTATTGACCAATGACAACGTAGTCCTCAATTCCAGAAGAACCCGAGATAACCGCCCGGCGAACGCCATCGCTGCGACGATACAGACCGACGCGAATCTGATCGCCGGTTTGCCAACCCCCCGGGACGCGCAACATGCGCCGATCCAGCACTGTGTCAAGGGGTCGCCACACCGGCATTGGCAGATACCCCAACCCCGGGCTGCCGTCCGCCTGCGCCATGATTCTCCCGTCGCGCACCCAATGCGCAAAGACCGCGTCATCCTCGCGGATGGGCGTGACCGCTCGCCACATTAAGGTGACCTCGGTCTGGGTTAACGGAAAAATGGCCGGGCGAACTGAAGCGCTGACCAGAGTTGCGCCACCTACGAAGTCGGCGCGAGGCGTGACAACGTCCGCCATCGGGGTGGATCCGAACGCCACCCAGGCGACCCGCGGCCGCGCGTCGAGATCCCCTTGCGCCTGAGGGCCCTCAATCACACTCAGGAGACCGGCGGGCTGACTGTCCCGCATTCCGGCGTAATCGTGGTTTGGATCGACGATCAAACGCGCCACGGGCAACTTCCCAGCGCCGGGCGCCGGCGCGCTGACGACGCCCACCCGACTGAGTCCGGGCGTAAGAAAGCGCAGGGCTGGGTTATCGTCAACAAGACGCGCATCCAGGCGAATCGAAACGCCGGTAAGCAAGTCGGAGTTGATCTGATCCGCGAGCGCCGTGTTTTGGGCCTCGAGCCAGAAGGCGGTCATCGGTTGGCGGACATAGCTCTCGAAGTAATCAAGCCGGGTCGTGTTGGCCGTCAACGCGAGGACAGCCGTCGCGATCAAAGCCGGCAAGCCGACTGGCAACACCGCCCGAAAGGGATTCATGAGCCAGCCCTGGCGTGACGCGAACCCGAGGGCTTGCTCGAGGCCGGTCGCCGCGAGGAGGCACGCCGGCGCCAGCGCGCCGATACCGCGCAGAAAGTGCGGGGTGTCCTCGGCAAGCACCGTCGGTAGCAGGAAGACCCCAAGCCACAACAGCGTAAACGCCTGTGGCCAACGGCTTTTTCCAGCCGGTCGCACGATGCGCCATATGGCGGCAAATACGCCAATCCAGAAGGCGCCGCCCATGAGGCCATCAAATACCGGCCGGAGGGATAGATTGTGACGCCAGATCCGGTCGCCCGCCAGGGTAAACATCCCGAGGGCCTTGCCCGTATTCCCCAGGAGAGTACCCAGTAAGTCGCCCCGATTGATCTCCGGCGCAAGAATCGAGACCTGGCCCGCCCTGGCCAGGTACAAATCGGGATGGCGCAGAATCCAGAGTGCCATCGGAAGCACCGTCAGCGCCGTCGCCGCAAGGATGATGACGACTCCGCGCCGCGCGGCAGGCCATGGGCGCCTCGCGAACACGAGAAGTCCGGCAAGACCGGCCAAAGGCAGGATGAATTGGCCCGACGTGTATGAATACAACGTCAACCCAAGCGCGAGCCCTGCCCCGGCGCCCAGGACCACCTGTCGCCGCCCGGCAGCGCGGAGGGCCCAAACCGCCAGCGCAAGCGCCAGACACTCGAATAGGGGCAATGTGATTGCCCGGTAAGCCACACGGCTCAAGGCCACGTGCCAGAACGTGCCGGCAAGAATGCCGGCGGTGAGCACCCCGACCCGGTGAGAGAAAAGGGCTCGGCCCGCGAGATACGCTGCGACGAGTGTCGCAATACCGACCCCGGCAGCCACGACCCTCACGGCAAACACGGTCTGACCAAACGCGGCGATGCCGGCGGCTAATAGATAGATAAACAGACCTTCACGACCATTATTGGCGGCAAAGACCAGGGCGGGATGGCCACTGAGAACGCCAACCGCATCGAGACCGTAATAGGCCTCATCCCGGTACAGGCCGGGCGGCAAATTGCCGATCTGGTCCAGCCGCATCCAAGCCCCAAATACGAGGATGATGGCCAGCGGCGCCCAGCGCATCACGGGCTTCAGGCGCGCGCGCAATGACATGCGCGATATTGTATGGCCTCGGCCGTGCGAGATAATGACTTGAATGCGGGTTGTCATGGTTTCCAAGGCGTTTGTCGTCGACGCCTACCAACGCAAATGCGAGCTGATGGTCGAGGTTGCGTCCGACCTCGACCTAACCCTGATCACCCCCGCTTTCTGGGGTTCGCGGAACGCAACGTTCCAGCCGGTGCACGTCGCCGGTTACAAGACCGTCGTCGCGCAGCTAGGCTTGAACGGAAACTTTCACTCGCACTGGTATCGCGGTCTGGCGGGGCTCATGCGCCGAATCCGTCCCGATCTCGCCCACATCGATGAGGAACCCTATAACCTCGCCACCTGGCTGGCCTATCGCGCGGCGGCCGGGGTTGGCGCGCGGGCGCTATTCTTCACCTGGCAGAACCTCCTGCGGCGATACCCGCCGCCATTCGGCTGGTTCGAGCAAGACGTCCATTCCCGGAGCTCGATCGCCCTGGCCGGCAATTCCGACGCGCAGGGAGTTCTACGATCGAAGGGATTTGACGGAATTATCAGAGTCGTCCCGCAGTTCGGTGTGGATGAGACCCTATTCAGGCCGCCCGCAGCCCGCCGAAACACAGGTTTCGTCATCGGTTACGCCGGCCGGCTCGATTCCGAGAAGGGCGTTGACGTCCTCCTGCGCGCATGCGCAGGACTCGTCGACGCTGAAATCCGCATTGCGGGGATCGGGCCCGAGCGGGAAGCGCTGTTCAAACTGGCCGTTGAACTTGGCATGCCCGAGCGCGTCCACTTTGTCGGCCGCCTTGATACGTCTTCCCTCATCCGGTTTTACCAGGATCTCAACATCCTCGTCCTGCCTTCGCGCACCCGACCCAACTGGGTGGAGCAATTTGGGCGGGTTCTGATCGAGGCGATGGCGTGCGCAACGCCAGTTATCGGCTCGAACTGCGGCGAGATCCCAAACGTAATCGGAGACGCAGGGCGGATTTTCCCCGAAGGCGACGCGGAAGCGCTGGGCGTCGAACTTCGGCGCCTGCGGGATACGCCGGACGCGGCGGCCAGCCTCGGCGAACGCGGGCGCGAGCGCGCCATCGGCCGCTTTAGCATGCGCCAGGTGGCTGTTGACACCGTCGCGGCCTACCGCGAAGCGCTGGCCTAAGGGAACGCTGTGCGGCGTCTTATACCCATCCAATCCCGACCGGACATACTGAATCAACTATCGATTGAATAGATCGACGGAGGTTGTAAACGATGTTCTTTGATCCACGTTATCTTCTGTTCGCGCTTCCCGGAATTGCCCTGGCATTGTGGGCCCAATGGAAGGTGAAGAGCGCTTATGCCAAGTGGGCCAAGGTTCCGGTGCTGCGCGGTGTGACAGGGCTTCAGATGGCGCAGATGCTCATGCGCCAGACTGGCGTGACCGTAGGAGTGGAAGCAATCCCCGGAGTGCTTACCGATCACTATGATCCGCGCAACAAGACCATGCGCTTATCCGAAAGCGCCCGAGTCAACTCGGTGGCTTCGGTTGCGGTCGTAGCGCACGAGTTTGGACATGCCATGCAGGACGCTGAAAGCTATGGCCCCCTGAAACTTCGCGGCGCGATCGTCCCCGCGGTCCAGGTCAGCTCATGGCTTGGCCCGATTCTCTTCTTTGTCGGCTTCGCCATCGTCGGCATCGGGACGGCGATTGGGCAATCGCTTGCCTGGCTGGGGGTGATCACGTTTCTGGTCGCCGCCGGTTTCTCCATTGTTACTCTCCCGGTCGAATTTGACGCCAGCCGTCGCGCCTTGCGGATGCTCGAGACGAGCTACGCCCTGGGACCCGAGGAAATGGCCGGCGCCAGGAGTGTCCTCGACGCGGCGGCGTTGACCTATGTCGCGGCGGCGGCGCAGTCACTTCTTACGTTGCTCTACTACGTCACGCTCCTCACGGGCGGGCGGCGACGAGGCGACTAGCGGGTTCTGATGGCGAGGCTATAATCGACGAGTATGAGCGTTGAATCCATTCCACCGGCAACAGCAGACGCGATTGGCCCGGCGGTCCCCAAAAAGTCCAAGACGAACTGGAAGGTTCTCGTGGGGATTGTCGGCGGATTCGTCGTGGTTGCGGTTTTGTTGATCCTGGTCTTCGCATTCTTGTCCGCAGACCAGGCGCGCACCGCCAACCTGCGCGATATTGTCATCATTGTCTTTGCCTTCGCCGGGCTGGTCGTCAGCCTGGTTATCGGCGCCATTCTTGCAGTCCTCACCTGGCAGATTCAGTCGCTCATCCAGATGTTGCGGACCGAGATCAAGCCCATGATGACCAACGTCAACCAGGCTGTCAATAGCGTTCGCGGCACGACCATGCTGGTCAGCGACAGTGTCGCCAAGCCGACAATCAAGATCGCCAGTTGGCTGGCGGGTTTGAAGGGCGCAGGCGACGCCCTCAATGCGAAGTTCACCCAACGAAAGCGTTAATTCATCGATTCAGAAAAGGAGATTCAGATCATGTCAGACCATGATTCCGGCGCCGAAATCGGCGCGTTTTTTGCAGGTGTTTTGATTGGCGGTCTTGTCGGCGCGGCGACCGCGCTGTTGCTTGCCCCTCAATCGGGCGAAGAGACCCGAAAGGTAATCGGCAAGACAAGCGAGGAGTGGCGAGATCGCGCTCAGGAAGTGCTTGAAGACGCCCGGGAGCGCGCGGACGCCACGATAGCCGATGCCCGCCGCCGGGCTGAGCGGATTGTTGAGGAAGCGCGCACACGTGCCGATTCCATCGCCGGGGAAGCTCGCGAGCGGGTCGAGACCGTTATCGAGGATCGGCGCGCGCGCGCCAAGAAGGGCGACGTGGTTGCGGCGCCGGCGGCGCCGGCGGCCCCGGCAGCTCCGGTCGCTTGATCCGATCGGTGAGTTGACCTTGTCTTCCGGTTGACAGCGCAAGCCGGCCAACACGTGCCGTGCGGATGGTTGCGCATATGCACGGCACTTTCGTTGCCTAGAGTTGGAGGCCAGCCGACAAGATGGTGGCAAGCAGCGCGATTGCCATGGCAATGGACAGAATCGCGATTATGCCAATGAAGACCAGCGGCAACCACTGGCGAGCGGCGCTCTCCGGGTTCAACCGTGCGACCGGAGTGCGGCGTTTGCCAGGTGCCGGCGCCCGATCCTCATCTGACGCGCTCAGGCGCTCCTTCCACGTGTCCGGAAGGCTGCTCCACAACAATGCCGCGCCCGAAAGCGCGATCGGACCGAAGGCCACCCACCATAGGAACCGAACATCGGCTGACGAGCTTGGTTGGACCAGCGGGAGGCCCAGCCCCACGAAAAGAAGGATCGTGCCGGTGATCCGCGCAGCCGGGCGCAGGCGAGCTGGAAATCCTTGGGGAAGCCCGCCGGCCTGAGCCGAATAGACCAGCATGGCGCCGGTCAGCCCCAGAAAAACGGTAATCACCATGACCTCGGTCTGGTCGCGCCGCGGCACGAGGAAGGGCACAAGTGCGCTAAGGGCCATCAGGGCCAACCCAAATCCCGCTCCCACCCAGATTCGCATCGTCTGATGGTAGCTCAGAAAAGCACGGACCGTCGCAGTCTGCGCCGATTTCCTGACTGGTCAAGCCACGCGATTCAGCGAACTTGCGGCTCGCGCTGTATAATATCAACTGCTGTCAAATCAGGGTTTAACTGCGCTTGAATCAGCCGAGACGACATGTCAACTTCAGTATTGGAAGAATTGAACGACGCCACCCTTCACTATCTCGACGTGATCTACAGGTTGACCCTGCGTGCGGAAGCCGCCAACACGAGTGAGATTGCCACGCGGATTGGGGTGACCCCATCTGGCGCAAGCGTCATGCTCAAACGCCTTGCGGATCGCAAGCTGATTGACCTGACGCCGTATCGCGGGGCGACGCTGACCCCGCATGGCACAATGGTCGCCCTCCGCACAATTCGGCGGCATCGCCTTCTTGAAGCTTTCCTGCACAATGTCATGGGCTTTTCCTGGGACGAAGTGGACGTCCATGCGCATGCCCTCGAAACCGCAATCAGCGAAGCGTTCGAAGACCGGATGGACACCCTACTGGGTCACCCGATTCGATGTCCGCATGGGCACTTGATTCCATCGAAGGATGGAACGCTGCCAAAAGTAAATGACGTTCCACTTCTTCTCCAGGCCGCCGGCGCAAAAGGCATCGTGCGCTGCGTTGATTCCGACAATTCGGACTGGCTGCGCTACTTTGGCGAGCTTGGGTTGCTGCCAGGAACGCAGGTGACACTCAAGGAAATCGCCCCCTACGGCGGCCCAGTAACCCTTGAAACGGGCCACGACACGATCAGCCTTGGGCGGAATCTGGCCGAACTCGTCTATATCGAAGTTGCCTGATCGTCCGTTCTGAAAACGTAAGAGAGGGAGTTCGGGCAGTGCCCGAACTCCCTCTCTTACGTTTTCAGAAAGTGACCGCTACTTCTTGACGGCGGTCAGTTTGTTCAACTGTTTCATGAGCCGGCTCTTTCGGCGCGCGGCGTTGTTCTTGTGGAGAACACCCTTCCCCGCGGCCCGGTCGAGTTTGCTCATCGCAAGCGCAACGGCCGCGGTGGCGACCGGAACGTCTTTCGACCCCAGCGCGACGCGCGTCTGCTTGACGGCCGTGCGGGCGCGTGAACGATGAAGTTGGTTGAATTTGGCCTTGCGGGCGCTGTTCCGGATGCGCTGCTTGGCGGATGCTGTGTTTGCCACGTGTCTTCTTGCTCCTAGCGTCTGATTGAGAGGATCAGAGTCGAGTATCCAGGCGAGGGCGGATTATAGCCCAGGTTCGGCGAATTCCAAAAACCATCGATAATGGCCCCCAGAGGTAATGATGAGGCTAAAGCAACTCCTTCGATTCATGGCCGTCTCCGCGTTCGTTTGCGGTTGCAGCGCAGCGGGCATTACGCCGGCGCCACCCTCGCGACCCTCGACCGTGAGTCCGCTGCCGTCACCCGTCACGCCGGTCGCCGCAAGAGATCTTGTGGTCGACTACGAGCGCAGCGGCGGAATTGCGGGCCAGACGTCGCGGTGGACGCTTTATGGCGACGGGCGGATCGTTAACGGCGCCGGGACCGTGACCCGGGCGGATACAGCCAAACTCGCAGCGCTCCAGGCAGCGGTCGAGCTGGTCCTGGCCAGGGGAACGACGAGCCCGGCCAGCCGGCCATGTCCCGACTGTTTCAAATACACCATCACGCTTCAGGCATCCGGCAAAACCGTGAATCTCGCGACCTATGAGGCGACAGCGAATCCTCCCGAGTTGGATGCGCTGCTCAAGGCGATCGGCGACCTCACCCGCTAGCCGGCGATCAACACAAACCGCGTGGCGGCCACGACCGGTTTTCCTCAACGCCTAACGTCGGGAACAAAGGCTTATGGGGGGCGCACTGGAGGCGCGTGACGGGCCGATGAAACCCAGCGCAATAAGGGACGGGAAAATAAGGCTTCGGAGCGCAAACACCCCCGAATCCTAACTCACGCCGGCGGCCAAAAGTAGCTGCGCTCATCGAGCACAGCGCGGATATGCGCGAAATCAATGGAGAATTTGCGAAAGGAACAATTTGGTGCGGTCGTGCTCGGGTTGGCTGAAAAGTTTGGCGGGCGGACCCATCTCAACAATGTTGCCCTCATCAAAAAAGCAGACCCGGTCAGCCACGTTGCGGGCGAAGTTCATTTCATGGGTGACACAGATCATCGTCATGCCCGACCTGGCCAGGTCGACCATGACCTCGAGGACTTCTTTGATCATCTCGGGGTCCAGCGCGGATGTCGGCTCGTCGAAGAGCATCACCTTGGGCTCCATCGCGAGCGCCCGCGCGATCGCCACGCGCTGTTGTTGCCCGCCTGACAATTGGCCCGGAAACTTATTGGCTTGCTCCGGGATTTGGACCCGAGTGAGCAAATCCATGGCCGACTTGCGCGCTCGTTCGCGAGGCCACTTTCGCACGCGCATCGGGGCCAAGGTGATGTTATCCAGAACGGTCAAGTGGGGGAACAAGTTGAACGATTGAAATACCATGCCGACTTCGGACCGAATTTTCTCGATGTTCCGCACATCGTGGGTGAGTTCAATGTCGTCGACGATGATTTGGCCGCGCTGGTGCTCCTCCAATCGATTGATGGTCCGAATGAAGGTTGACTTGCCCGAACCGGACGGGCCCATGATGACGACGACCTCGCCGCGGGCCACATCCAGATTGACGCCACGCAGCGCATGAAAGTGGCCGTACCACTTGTGGACGTCACGGCATTGAATGATGGGCAGCGCTGCGGGATCGTGCATTTGACTCCTGGTGGGCGATCACCGGCGCGAGACGTTTTGCGGCAGTTCGAGCCGCCGGCTGATGGCGCCCATAACATAGCTGATGATCCAGTAGATGAGGGCGATGAATAAGTAGACCTCACGTTGCGTGCCGATGAAGCGCGGCTGCGCGAGCACGGTATTGCCGATGCCCAGCAGGTCGAGCAGGCTGACAATCGTGACCAGCGAGGTATCCTTGAACAAGCCGATGAATTGGCCGACGAGGATGGGAACGACCACCCGGAGAGCCTGAGGGAGCACAACCAGCGACATCGTCTGGGCGCTGCCCAGACCAAGCGCGTGGGCGGCCTCAAACTGTCCGCGCGGAATGTTCTGCAGACCACCCCGAACGTTTTCGGCCAGATAGGCGGCGCTGAAAAGGCTCACCCCGGCCATGGCCCGGATGACCCGATCGATCTCGGGACGGAAACTGATTGGCCCCAGAGTGACCCGATCTGGAAGAAAGAGCGGCAGGATAAGCTGGGCCATGAACAAGATCGTGATCAACGGGACGCCGCGGACGAGCTCGATATAGCCGATGCAGAAGGCCTTGACGACCGGCAGGCTGGAGCGCCGGCCAAGGGCGAGCAGGACACCCAGCGGAAAAGAGGCGACAATTCCGAAGGCCGTGATCAACATCGTCAGGAGCAGACCGCCCCACAGGTTGGACCCGACTGACGCGATCAGGCCCGTTGGCCCGAGGCCGGCAACCAGGATGAAGGCGACCGGCAAAAACAGGACCCAGGCCGGCCCAACCACCTTTCTCGCGACGCGCGGTGACCGCCAAGCCACGACGTAACCGATCAACCCACAAGCGCTCAATCCAAGCAACCAGACGATTGTGGGCATCATGACGCTCAGCCCGGCCACCTTTTCCGTCGGCGGAACAATCAGCGCCCCGGGAAGCAGGGCAAAGAGCGGGAAGGCCGCCAATACGATCACGCCAACCATACGCTGGCGGGCGAGCCAGATTCCCCACGAAATGCCGCACACCAGCGCGAGCATGAGGACGCACGCCCACACGCGCCAGACGTATTCGATCGGGTATTGTCCGATGGCAAAAAGGCGCGCGTTCTCAACCACAACTTCCCAGCGCGCTTCCGTGACCGCCCAGACGATCATGGGCGCGATCAAACTGACTGCGAGACCAAGGCCCAGCACGGTTAGCAGCGCATCCCAAAACGAGCGAAACAGGTTTTGGCGCACCCAGCGAAGGGCGCCGATGCGCTCAGCGAGGGGAGGAATCGCGACAGAGCTATTCATCGCTCAATCAGCCTGACTTTGTTGTTGTACCAGTTCATGAACAGCGACGTCACAAGGCTGGTGGTCAGATAGATACCCATCACGACCGCGATCATTTCGACCGCGCGGCCGGTCTGATTGATGATGATCGATGAAATCCCCCACAAATCCGGATAGCCAACCGCGGCGGCGAGGGACGAGTTCTTGGTCAGGTTAAGGTACTGACTGGTGAGCGGCGGGATGATGACCCGAAGCGCCTGGGGCAGGATGATCAGCCGAAGCGACTGCATGCCTCCAAACCCGAGCGCGCGGGCGGCTTCAAACTGGCCTCTCGGGATGGCCTGCACCCCGGCCCGGATCACTTCGCCGATGAAGGCGGCGGTGTACACGACCAGCCCGGACAAGATGGCGAAGAGTTCTGGGGAGAGGACGGTGCCGCCATCAAAGATCCGGCCCCGGACAAACGGTAGGCTTAGCGCGCCATCAACCAGCCACGGGATAGCGACGCCCCGATTCGAGATGAGCACAGGTCCGATTTGAAGGGCTTCGCTGATCTTTGGCAAATTGAAAACGATGCCGCGATACCAGAACACCAGAAAGACCAGCAGCGGCACGTTTCGCATGATCTCGGTGTAGATCCGCGCCAGCCGACTCACCACAAAATTGCGGGATAGACCCGCGATACCGACGATGAGACCGAAGATCGAAGCCAGCACAACACCCGCAGCCGCAACGAGCAGGGTGTTCAAGAGACCCACCGTAAATGCGCGCAGGTAGGTGCTCTCGGCCGAATACTCGATTAGCGAATCCGAGATGTCGAATCCTGCCCGGCTGGGCAGAAACTCAAAACCAACCGGGATATTCTGCCGGCGAAGCGCGCTTTCAAGATTGTTCGCAAGAAAGACGGCGGCCACGACAACGACGACGACAAACACCGCCTGAGCGACGATCGCGTATGCTCGCTCGTCGCGCCAGATCGGGGTGCGGGATTTGCCAGACTTGCTCACCAGATGCTCAAAATGCGCGACCTCGCTCGAAATGACGGGGCCACGGCGCCGGGACGGCCGTTTCCCCTGCCATGCCGCGCGCCCGGATCAAGCGAGGTCGCGCAAATTTGCTAGCGAATGGGCGGCGAGTACATCAAGCCGCCCTTGTTCCACAGGCTGTTGATGCCGCGTGGAATCGCGGTCGGCGTCGTTGGCCCGAGGTTGCGATTGTAGATTTCACCAAAATTTCCGACGCTCTTGATGATGTTAAGGGCAAACGCATTGTCCAAGCCCAGTTTCTTGCCCATATCGCCTTCAACACCAAGCAAACGGCGCGTCTCGTTGTCCTTGGTTGAGCCCTTGAGCTGCTCAGCGTTCTGGGATGACACGCCGTACTCTTCGGCGGCGAAAAGGCTGTAGACCGACCATTTGACGATATCGAACCACTGGTCGTCGCCATGCCGGACTGCCGGGGCGAGCGGTTCTTTTGACATGACCACATCGAGGATGATGTGATCGGCCGGCTTCTTGAGCACGGACCGGCGCGAGATCAAGCCGGAGATATCGGTCGTATAAGCGTCACAACGCTCGGCCTCGTAGGCAGCGGTTGCGTCGTCGGCGGTCTCAACGCTGAGCGGTTTGTAGCTGATCTTGCGCACGCCCATCTGGTCGGCCAGGTTCAACTCGGTTGTGGTGCCCTTTTGAACACAGATCGTGCGATCCTTAAGATCCTCAAGTTTGGTGATCCCGCTGGCCTTCGGCACCATCATGCCCTGGCCGTCATAGAACGTGACGGGCGCAAAATTAAGGCCGAGCTCGGTGTCTCGCTGAAGCGACCAGGTCGTGTTCCGGCTCAAGATATCGATGTCGCCGCTTTGGAGGGCGGTGAAACGCTGCTGGGTCGTCAGATTTCGAAACTCGATCTTGGAGGCGTCCCCGTAGACGGCGGCGGCGACCGCCCGGCACACGTCGACGTCCAATCCGGAGTACTTGCCGGTGGAATCAACGAAGCTGAAACCGGGGACGAGGCCCGAAACGCCGCAAATAATCTTGCCCCGTTCAAGGACCTTCTTGAGTGTTCCGCCCGGGGCAGCTACAGCGGCAACAGGCGCGGCGGTGGCGGCAGGCGCCGCTGCCGGGGCGCCGGCAGCGGGCTTCTCGACAATTCGAGTCACTTCGACGACGCGCGTCACTTCGACTGGCGCGGCGCTGCACGACGAAAGGGCCAAGGCGGCGATGGCGACGGCGGGAAACACAAAACGGGATTTCTTCATCGGATCCTCCTAAATGAGACACCTGAATTGATGGTTACTTGCCGATGATCGCGGCCGGCAAAAGTCAAGAGATTGTACACAGAGGAGAAAAAAGGGGGCAAGGCGTATCCCGGCGGCCGGCCGAATACGCCCAAGGTTTGCCGGCCAGGCCTTTGGCGCGTCCCCGGGCCTACACACTTCCATGTCGTGTGCCTATGCGAAGACCGAGGCCCAAAGAGTTGATAACCGGGCGTGGCGGCTATTGCCAGACCAAGGATCTATCGGGCGCGCTTAACTGAAGAACGAAGAAAGGAAGGGACTTGATTCGGCTCGCAGGCTTCAGGTTCGGCATTCGATCGGCAAAAAAAACCTCTGGCATTCGCTTAGTCGAATTGGGCCGGCCTCGCCGGGTCCATCGCATGGGCAAAGCACGCCTCTATCTGGGTCTGATTCGTGCGGGCCAGAGAGAGCGGCGGAATCGCGCCGGCTTCAAAAAACCCGCTCTCCAGAATCTCGTGGTTGGCCGGGATCGCATCGCCGCCGGTGAGCGCGCACATGAAGACGAGCTTGTAGCCATGATGATAGGATAGCGGCCTGCCATCATCGTGATTGCGGTTCGCGTCAAAGACTCCGATCAATCGCGTTGCGCGCGCCACGAATCCGGCTTCCTCCAGCACTTCCCGCTCGGCCGACATCGCCGGGGCATCACCCACATCCGCCCACCCGCCCGGAAGGCACCACCGGCCGTCGGAGCGCTCCCGAACAAGCAACAACTTGCCGTCACGGAAACACGCCGAGCGCACATCCACCTTCGGAGTTGCGTACCCAGGCTGCGCGTCAAACCAGCCGCGCACAACGGGAGGATCCGCGCCAGTCTGCGCCGATAGAATCTCAGCCGCGACCGCGCGGAGCTGCGCATAGCGCTCGCGGTCGAAGTCGTTCTCGCAAAATGTCAGGCCCGCCTGGGCAATCGCGTCGATCTTGCGCGCCCAACGCAGCCAGTGAGGCACACCGTCTGGGCTGGTATTCTCAGACACGTCTATCCTGCCTGGATGAACTCAACCCGATTGCCAAACGGATCGCGCGTTTCAAATCGATCGTAGCCGGGAATTGGAATCGAGTCGAGGGTGGCGCAGCCGGCTGCCTCGAGTTTCGCGCGCCACTCCGCCAGGCCCGTCACCTGCCACGCGACATGGGCCCTGGTCTGCGCCCGATCAATGCCATCTTCGACGCTGATGTGGACTTGCTGACCATCGACCTCGGCCCAGAACCCACCCCGCGTCGCAAGCGACGCAGGCTTCTCGACCTCCCGAAGACCGAGGCCGCCCAGGTAAAAGGCCCGGGCGCGGTCCAAATCGCCGGAGCCGACGCAGAGCTGGACGTGATGGATTCGGCGCACGGCGATTTCGCCGGGACTTGACCACTCGGTCCGCAATATGCCCATCACAATCACGTCGTGGTTGACGCCGTCACGACGCAGAAACTGACGCCAGGAGCCTTCTTCCACGAATCCGAGCTTCCGATACAGGCGCACAGCCGGCTCGTTGTTGGCGAAAGCGGTCAGGCCGACCCGATGCAGGTCCATTTCGCGGAAGGCGTAGTCGACGGCCAGGGCCATCGCTTCGCGACCGAGGCCTCTGCCGCGATACGCAGCATCACCAATCCCGATATGGATGTCGGCGGATCGATGGGTGACCCGATACCGGTGGAACCCAATTCTTCCGATGACAGCGTCATCGGCGATGCAGCCGATGGCCCACTCGTAGACGCCGTCGCGATAGGCATAGCGCTCTTCGGCCGCGCGTACGCGCCGGGCGCCGAATGGCCGGGCCGCATCCGTATCAAAGCGCCGCATGAAATCAGCATCGGTGGACCAGCGGGCAAACAGATCCCCATCCCGTTCCGCGTCGACGGCGATCAGCCGAACGTGCTGGCCGGTCAAGCGATCAGGAACGTCGATCATCGGCGGGCCTCCCAGCCCGAGCGCTGCAGGCCAAGGTTGATCTCATCCCAGCGCCGGCCGAGGCGATACAGGGCCTCGCGCCGGCGCGCCTCGATGACAAAGCCGTGCCGACCGAAAAAACTCAGGGCGGCCTCGTTGTATCCTGGAATGCCTAACGTGATGCGCCTGAGGTTGAGCTCGTCAAACACATAGCGCATTGCCAGTCGCAATGCATCACTTCCGTAACCCTTGCGCCGATCGGCGGGCAGGCCGATCCCAAGCTTCAGCCACGCATTCCCGACACTCCATTCGGCCCAGATCGAAAGCGCGCCGATCAGGCGGTCATCTGACCTCAGCCGAATCCGAAAATCAAAATCGAAGGCGTCGTTCTCGCGTTCCTTCTCCCTTTCTTCATAGCGCTTCTTGAGCTGGTGGGCCGAGACAGGCTGCGCAAGTTCAGTATTCATCAACGCCAGGTAGTCGGTGGTGTGCGACCAGGCCGCCTCCAGCTCCGGATCATTCACCGGGTCCAGCGCGGCCAGCCGGACGTCTGCGCCAAGATAGAGGTTTGCGGAAGTCATCGTTTGAGGATTGCCTGGGCCAGCGCCTCAGGGAAAGAGATAGGGTTGGTTGGGCGCCGCGGTTGGCTCAACGCGCTCAGCCACCAGCACGGGCAGGGCCTGGCCGGCGAACTCGCCCGGCGCAAAGCGACCGGTCACGCGCACCCAGGCATCGGTCTTCAACGCATCCGCGTCGCTGGTTTCGACCAGCAACGCAACCGGCGTCGCATCGGCAACGCAGCAACTCACCGCGAAGCGCGACACAAAGAACTGGTTGGGCTTGACCCGCGGATCGTGATAGACGAAGCCAACGACATCGGCCGCTTGGCCGGATAGCGCAGCCGGATCGGGATTGCGCGCAATTTCGATCAGCCAGTCGATGATGGTCCGCGTGCCGCCCAATCGCTGGGCGACGTTGGCGGCTCCCGCGCGTATGGGCGCGTTCACCCCAATACTCCGGCCAGCCAGGGCGCTGGCGCCAAGAGGCCGGGCCGGGACGAACAAACCGAGCGCAGCCGGCAGGGCGATCAGAATTGCGCCCGCGACACTCCACCGGCCGTGGCCCGACCAGGCGGGCCCAGGGGCCGCCCGGTTCATCAACCTAAACACCACCGTGAGCGCGAGAGCCGCAAAGATCAGGACTGCGACGAGGGCCAGCCAGGCAAAGCGCTGATTGATGTAGTAGTTGAGCGTTCCGGTATTGATCTTGACTGAGAACATCAAGGCCAGGCTGGCCAGGATGGCCCCTTTGATCCACGTTGCGCGGCGCGTTGTCATTTTCTTCACCAGGCCAGATTGAGGTTGATGAACACGCCGGCCACAAAGGCCATGGACGCGGTCAGCAGAATCAGATACACAACGACGCGGCGCTTGAAGACGCCCAGAAGCATCAGGCTGCTCTTGATGTCGATCATCGGGCCAAACACGAGAAACGCGATGACCGAGCCCGTCGTGAAGGTACTCACGAAGTTCAGGGCCAGGAAAGCATCCACCGTGCTGCACACAGACAAGACGAACGCCAGAAGCAGCATGGCCACGACTGACAGCGACATCCCCGACCCGACGCCCAGCAATGCCTGCTGCGGGACAAAGGTCTGCAACGCAGTGGCCAGGAGCGCGCCGGCCACGAGATAGGGCGCCACATCAAAGAACTCATCGGCCGCCACGCCCACAGCTCGCTGCAAGTTGGCGGCCAGGCCAGTGCGTTTTCCGCCGGGGAGCTCGCCGACCGGAGGGGTCAGGTTCCCCCCAAGGACGGGCGCCAGCGAAAGCGGGCGCATCACTCTGGCAAGGCTGGGTTGGAATGAAAAGACGAGGCCAATCGCAACCGAGATCAGAAGCGTGAACCCCATGCGACCCCAAAATACGGGCCCAAAGCCGAAGGCCGCATAGGTGCTGGCCACAACGATCGGGTTCAGCACCGGGGCGCCCAGGAGAAAGGCCACGCCGGCCGAAAGCGGCAAGCCCTTCTGGCACAGCCGCCGCACAACGGGCACAACCCCGCACTCGCACACGGGGAATACGATTCCCATCAGCGCGCCCATCAGAGTCGCCAGGAGCCTGTTCTTCGGCATCACCCGGGCGATGTCGTCGGGTGTCACGAACACAGCGATCACGCCCGATGCGAGCGCGCCCAGAAGCAGGAAGGGAGCCGCTTCAATGAAGATACCCAGGAAGATGGTGACGAAGTTCTGGGCCAGGTCCGGGAGCGCAAGCGCCGGGATCAGGCCGGCGAGTGGCGCGACGTTGTCCAGGATTAGGGTGCCCAGAATAATGGCAAGCCCGAGCCCACACAAGGTCAGCAGCCGATTTCGCGACATATCTCCTAGTTTCTCACCCGGCCGCGTCGAGCGCGGCGGCGAAGATCTTGAGCGCCTCATCGATTTGTTCGGAGGTCACGACCAACGGGGGAATCCAGCGAATGACGTTCTGATACGAACCGCAGGTCAGCATCAGCAGCTTGTGATCGGCGCAATACTTCACGACCCGGTCGGTTGCCGCCTTGTCGGCGTGGCCGCGCAAATCGACGAATTCGGTGGCGACCATGCAGCCCAGCCCGCGCACGTCGCCGAGCTGCTTGAAGTCCTGTTGCAGCTTGCGCAAACCAGACATAAGTTGAGCGCCTCGCGCGGCGCTGTTCTCGATCAACTTCTCATCGCGCATGACCCGGATGGTCTCGGTAGCAGCGGCGGCGGAGACCAGGTTCGGCCCATACGTTCCACCGTGCGAGCCGGGCGGCCACTTTGCCATGATTTCCCGGCGCGAAGCAACTGCGCTGAGCGGCATGCCGGAAGCCAGGCCCTTGGCCAGGACCAGAATGTCGGGGATGACGCCCGAATGCTCAAACGCAAAAAATTTCCCGGTCCGCCCAAACCCGGTCTGGACTTCGTCGTAGATCAGCATGATGCCGTGCTCGGAGCAGATGTCGCGCAGACCCTGGAGGAAGCTGGTGGGTGGTACGACGTATCCGCCTTCGCCCAGAACGGGCTCGACCACAATCGCCGCGGTCTCCTGGGGCGCAGTCTGGGTCTTGAGCACGTAGCGCAGCTGGTCGAGCGCGTAACCACAGCAATGCCCGCCATCGGATGGGCAGCTCGCGCTGAGGTCGGCGCGTTGCTCGGTGGACAGCGTGCGAAGGGCAATCGGACAGTGAAAGCAATGGGCGTACGGCGCGGCGAACACGCCCGAGGGCAGCGGCTGGTAGCCGGCCCGATAGCTGGTTTTGCTCATCGTCATCGCCATGGTCAGATGAGAGCGCCCGTGGAACGAGCCTTCGAAGGTGATGACGTTGGTCCGGCCCGTGGCCTGCTTCGCGAGCTTGACTGAAGCTTCGATGGCCTCTGACCCGCTATTGCTGAAGAAATACGTGTCAATCTGGGGCGGCAGGATCCGGCGCAATTCATCGGTCAATTCGAGAACCGACTTGCCCGTCACCACACCAATCTGTCCATGGATCATCTTCGCGGCCTGGTCCTGGATGGCCTTGACCACCCGCGGGTGGGCGTGCCCCGTGTTTGTGACCCCGATACCGCTGGTGAAATCCATAAAGCGATTGCCATGCGTGTCATGGATATAGATCCCCTCGGCATGGTCGACGTCGACATCAAATGCGCGGGCCCAGACCGGCGCTAGGTTTTCTTTGCTCATCGTAGGTCTCCAGAACTTGAAAGCGGGCGTGGAGGCCGGTCAGGCGCCGGCGGACTTGGCAAGCGTCACCTGGCTGACACCGGCCAGGGCGTTCTCGTAAAGCGAGAGAACAAACAACAGGGATGAAAGTCGATTCAGATATCGGACGAGCTCGGCATTCTCAATGATGCCATCGTGGAGCAACCGAACGACGACCCGCTCGGCGCGCCGGGTGACCGTCCTGGCGAGATCCAAATAGGCCCCCGGAAGGCTGTCGCCGGGCACGACAAACTCGCGCGGAAGGACGATCAGGCCGGTGATCGCGTCGGTTTCCGTCTCAAGCCAGGCCACCCGTGCGGCATCGATCACGCGGAACTGCGGGGCGGTCTGCTGGGTTGAGGCAAGCTCAGCCATGACATGGTACAGGTCACGTTGCGCGCGCAGAAGCAGTTCGCGCGCGCCTCCGCTGCGGACGGTGGCGCGACAAAGCCCAAGAACCGAGCTGGCTTCATCAACGCTGCCATAAGCTTCGGGCTGCGCGGTGTACTTTGCCACCCGGCCCTCGCCCAACAAACCTGTGTATCCATCGTCGCCGGTCCGGGTGTATAGTTGTTCGTTCACGAATACGATTGTATCCATGTACCCCGACAGCGAGATTCTATTTCCGTCTAATTGCATCCCAGACCTGCGCACTGCCCGGCCGGGAGAGGAGTGGGCTAAGTGGATTGACCGGCTGGCGCGACTGCCCGAAACACATGAGGATGTTCTGGCGTTCTCGTTGATGGTGGTCCGTTCGGCGAATTGCCTGACGTGCGCACCCGACAGCCATCGGGCGAACTTGGGTTGCTGCTCGTGTTCGCGCCGGACCCTACAGAGCGCCAAAGGCGGCGATATTGCGATCCATCGCGCCGTAGAACGCGCCCGAAAGGAACTCCACCCGCATTGAGGCCGGCCCGTTTTTCATGTCATTGATTCAAATACGACAGCCCGAGCGCGCCGTTGGCGTCAAGCACCT
>JBKJQK010000038.1:0-10791 GCA_046594095.1 Anaerolineae bacterium
CGCATGCACACGACGTTGGGCTTCAAAAGCCCGGCAAAGTTCGAGGCGGTCTTCGGACTGTCTTAACCACCTCTCCACTAAAGTGGGGGAGGCTCATCCCCCAGGACAATCCCAAAACGATCTGGACTGACTACGCAGCGCTTGCGTCACTCGACGAGGCGCTGGACCGCGCCGCCACTCTGGCGCCCAACGCCCTCCTGATTGCCGGCGGGACCAACCTGCTGATCGAGCTCGGCCTCGGCGTCCGCCACCCGTGCGCGCTGATTGACATCTCGCGCCCCCCCGGCCCCAACGCTCTCCGGATTGAGGAGGGCGTCATCCATCTCGGGCCAACCGTCACCCATGCCGATGTCGTCGCCGCAGATCCGCAACCGTGGAACCGTCGCCGGCAACCTGATCACCGCCCGAGCGTTCATCCTGGCGGTTAAGCCGCTAACCCGCGGCTGAGCACGACCTTGCCTGGCGTGAGCGCAAGGACTATGATCGTCGTTTGCCTAAACGCTCATTCCCACGGCCCGCCCGGTGGCCACGCACCCTTGAATGACTCACTCCGCGCCAGCGCCGCCAACACCGGGCCGACAAAGGCGGCGATCCCGCCGATGGCTTCCTCAAGCTTTTCCGGCGCACCCGTGAGGCGATTACGCCGCAGAAAGCCCGCCCACTGCAAGCCCTTGCCTTCAAGACGGGCGAAATTCGGCGTGAGCGCTATGGGAATTTCGCTCAGCATCGGCGTGTTGCGCCGCGCGAAGGTAGCGCGGAACGCGCCGGCTAGCGTTTCGCCGGCGAATGCAAGGCGCGCGGCCAAGGCGTGGACGTCAAAGAAGTCCCGCACCTGCGTGTTTTTACTCCCGAGGCTCACCATCGCATGAACCTTCTCCGCGATGGCGGTTTCTGGCCGGTAAGCGCGCAGCCACGGACGCGGCTGATCCAGCAGGCTGGGGTATTCGAGCCATTCCGGAGCGGGGCTGACATCGTCGCCGATTCCAATATCCACCTGCACCCGCAGGCGCGCGTGGCCCAGGCGCGCGACGACATTAATTCGCTGGCCGCCATAGATGTCTTCGGCCCGGATCGGCGCCACCTGAACGGAGTCCACGTCAAAGACAAGACCGTCAGCCTGCACCGCGCTGGCGCAGATTTCGCGAAACATCCGGACAAGGGCGTCGGCGTCGAGCGCGCCGAATCCGAGCAGGTCTGCATCCCGGGTGGGCCGGATGCCTTCGCCCAGCCACACGAGAAGCATCAGCCCGCCCTTCAAGACGAAACGTTCCACATGGGCGGATCGCGACAGCCTGTAGAGCAGCCGTTCAGTCGCATAGCGCGCGAGGACGAGGTTCGAATCGACGTTCAGCGTCCTCGCCTGTCGGATCAGGCGATTGTGGACAGATTGCGCCAGGCCGGTGGTCATGCCACCACCGCCTCGATGTAGGGGCGCATGACCCGCGCCACCCGGCATGCCAGCGCGGCCCGGTCGAGGGCCCCCATCGTGAACGCCCGGCGCTGCCAGGCGCCCCGGAGCGCCTCGAGGGCGACATCCAGGCCGATCCGGTTGCGGAATTTGAACAGGTCCGCAAGCGTCTTCGCCACCCCATAGACGCGGACGGCTTCGCCCTCGATCTTGTGGATTTCGATCCCTTCGCTGAACGCCGCGGCGCTGAAGTGGACGACCTGGAGGGGCAGTTGGGATATCGCCGGCGCCCGTGTTCCGCGCTCGACGGCAATCCAGATGTCGGCTGGAAGCTGAGTGCCAATGCCGTGAGAGTCGAGCGCAGACAGCAGGCAGATCACGCCCCGCGGCGCGGCGCGGGCAGCCACAACGAGCGCGTGGCGCTCTGTCACCGGGTGCCCCGCCAGGCGGTATTGGCCGCGGGCCATGCGTTCGAGCACACCCGCCACGACCAGACGGGTGAGCATCTGGCTGTAGATGCCCGCGCCGGTCACGTCGCGCGCGCTGATCATGGTGTGGCGGCGCGCGATTTGCAGAAGTTGCGCGAAGTCGGTGGGTGGCATGTGTGAAAGTATAGTCAGATATAAAAATGTGTCAACGTTTTCACACATTGGCTACCCGATGCGCGCGGACCACAGAATGCAGAATGTAGAAAGGGGCGCGACGTTCTTGGTTCTGCATTCTGCATTCTGACTTCCCCGGCGGTACAATCCCAAAACGATGTGGACTGACTACGCTGCGCCGGCGTCGCTCGACGAGGCGCTGGACCTCCTCGCCGCCCAGGCGCCCAACGCCCGCCTGATCGCCGGCGGGACCGACCTGCTGATCGAGCTCGACCTCGGCGTCCGCCCCCCGTGCGCGCTGATCGATATCTCGCGCATCCCCGACCTCAATGCCATTCGGATTGAGGAGGAAGTCATTCATCTTGGCCCGACCGTCACCCATGCCGATATCGTCGCCGACGCGCGCTTGCGCGCGGTCGCCGGGCCGCTGGTTTACGCCTGTCGCGAAGTCGGCGCGCCGCAGATCCGCAACCGGGGGACCGTCGCCGGCAACCTGATCACCGCCTCGCCCGCCAACGACACCATCACCGCCCTGATCTGTCTCGATGCCTCAGTGACGCTGCGCTCAGCCCGCGGCCAGCGCGTCGTCGCCCTGCACACCTTCTATCTCGGGGTGCGCAAGACCGTCCTGGCGCCCGACGAAATGCTGGTAGACATCTCCTTTGCGGCGCTGGGCGCGAATGAGCGCGGCGCCTGGGTCAAGCTCGGCCTGCGCCGGGTCCAGGCCATTTCGATCGTCAACACGGCCGTCACGTGCGCGTTTGATGCGGCCGGCCGGGTCAAATCCGCCCGGATTGCCCTGGGGGCCGTCGCGCCGACCATCCTTCGGGTCCCCGAGGCCGAGGCCGCTCTGGTTGGGCGCGCCCTCGACGCCGAGGCCATCGACGAGGCCGCCCGCCTCGCCCAGGCCGCCGCCAAGCCCATCAGCGATGTCCGGGCCGGGGCCGACTATCGCCGGGATATGGTCGGCGTCCTCGTCCGCCGGGCGCTGCGCCAGATTGCCTCGGGCGAGGCCGGGCCGGCCGATGCGGCCGCGCTTCTATGGTTGCCCGCGCGTGATGCGCCGGCCGAGGGATCGATCACCCGCGTGAATGGCCAGCCGGTCGATCTGTCCGCGGTCGGCGAGAAGAGCCTGCTTCGCGCCTTACGCGAGAACGTTGGGCTGATCGGCACGAAAGAGGGTTGCGCCGAGGGCGAGTGCGGGGCCTGCACGGTCGTGCTCGACGGCCGGGCGGTGATGAGCTGTCTGGTCCCGGCCGAGCGTGCCCGGGGGGCCGAGATCGTCACCATCGAGGGGGTGGCCGCCCTCTCCCCCGCCAGCGCCGGCGGCCTGCATCCGCTCCAGCGCGCCTTTATCGAGGCCGGGGCCGTTCAGTGCGGCTACCGCACCCCCCGGCTCATCATGTCAGGGGCGGCGCTGCTGGCGGGGGTGGCCACACCTTCCCCCGACCAGATAAAAGAAAGCATCAGCGGAAACCTGTGCCGGTGCACCGGTTACTACAAAATCCTGGAGGCCTTTGATCGCGCCGCTGGCGCGCTCGAACACGCATGACCGAACCCATCGCGCATCGTTCCGGATACGTCGCCGTCGTCGGCAAGCCCAACGTCGGCAAGAGCACCCTCGTCAACGCCCTCGTCGGGCGCAAGGTCGCCATCGTCTCACCCAAACCGCAGACCACCCGCCGGCGGATCCTGGGCGTGCTCTCCCGCCCCGAGGCGCAGATCCTGTTCATGGACACGCCCGGCATCCATCAGCCGCGCGAGGCGCTCAACCGCTTCATGATGCGCGAGGCCGAGGCCGCCCTGGGCGACTGCGACGCGATCCTGTGCGTCGTCGACGCCAGCGAGCCGCCCGCCCCCGCCGACCGGCACGTCTTCGCCCGCATCGCCGACGCCCGCCAGCCCAAATTCCTGGCCCTCAACAAAGTGGACGTGCTCGACCCGCGCCACGTGGTCGACAATCTGGCCCATTTTCACGGCCTGTTTGGGAGCGAGCAGTCGATGTTGACCTCAGGCACGCGCGGGGATAACCTCGACAAGTTGCTGGCCATGATCGTGGCCGTGCTGCCCGAGGGGCCCGAGTATTACCCGAGCGACCAGCACACCGACCAGACCGGGCCGATCATGGCCGCCGAATATGTCCGCGAGCAGGCCCTGCTGCATTTGAATGAGGAGGTCCCGCACTCGGTCGCCGTCGTCGTCGACGAGTGGGAGCCGCGCAAGACGGGCGGCCTGCACGTGGCCGCCACGATCTACGTCGAGCGCGATTCGCAGAAGGGCATCCTGATCGGCAAGGGCGGGACGATGCTGCGCAAGATCGGCGCCGGCGCGCGCAAGGTGATCGAGGACGAGACCGGCTCGCGGGTGTTTCTCGAGCTGTGGGTCAAGGTCCGCGACAAATGGCGCCATGACGATCTGTGGGTCGGGCGATTAGTGGGGTTGGAGTAGGGCATTACCGGCCCGCGATCTCTCGATACACCGCCGCATACCGGTCAACCATGACGTCGGCATCGAGCTCGGCCGCGGCCCGGGCGGCGGCCGCGGCGCCGTACCGCGCGCGCAGGTCGGGATCGCCCAGCAGGCGGTTGAGGGCGCCGGCCAGCGCGGCCGCATCCATCGGCGGCACAACGATGCCAGTCAATCCATCCTGGTTCACCCAGCTCGTCCCGGTGCCCAGCTCGGTCGACACCACCGGCTTGCCGCTGGCCAGGGCCTCGACCTGGACTGAGCCCCAGCTCTCGCTGCGGTGGATCGAGGGCAGGCAGAATACGTCGCAGGCGCGGAAGAGCGCCCGCAGCTCGGGGTCGCTCACCCGCCCGAGGAACTTGACCCGCTCGCTCAGCCCCAGCCGCGCGGCGAGGGCCTGCCACTCGGCTCCCATCGGCCCGACCCCGGCGATCAGCAAGGTCGCGCCCGGCACGGTCGCCATCGCCTCGATCAGATACTGGGCGCCCTTGTAATAGCGCAGCAGCCCGGCGAATAGCACGATTGGCGTCCCGGTCTCGCGCCGGATTTCCTCGGCCCGGGCCATCGTCTCGGGCGTGGGCGCGAACTGGCGCAGGTCGCTCCCGTGCGCTATCACCCGGCACTTGTCCGCGTGCGGGCGGAGGTAGTCCGAGGTCTGGATGTAGTTGGGGTTCGATACGCAGATCACCCGGGCCTTCTGGAGGATGCGGCGCCAGAAGGGCTTGTAGAACTGCATCAGGAGCTTCTGGCGCACGATGTCGCTGTGATAGGTCAGCAGCATCGGCCGGCCGCGCCCGGCCGCGAGGTAGGCCAGCTCGCCGATCGGATACGGGAAATGCAGGTGGATGAGGTCGGCGTCCAGCCGGCCCATCCAGGCGAACAGGTCCAGGCTGATCGGGGCCGAGGAGACGCTGGCTAGCCGGCCGGCCTTGATCACCCGCACGCCGTCGATGGTCTCCTCGACGGTCGGACGCCTGGTGTTGGTCGCCAGCACAGTCGGGACGATGTCGGGGTGGCGGGCGACCAGCCCGCGGCAGATCAGGCGGATGTGGTTCTCCATCCCGCCCACGACCGGCCAGTAGTCTTTGTAGACCTGGAGGAGGCGCATGGGGGATGAGCATACAGCCATGAGCCATGAGCCATGAGCCATGAGCCATGAGCCGCGAGCCATGAGCCGCGAGCCATGAGCCGAGAGCCAGAGAACCGGATGCCCGAGCGCCGAAGGCGCGACCTATATCAGCCCAGGGCATCGCCCCGGGTGCCGTGCGAACCCGAGGGTCAGCGACCCGAATCGCGAAAGCCAGCGCGTCCCCGGGGCTGGTATGGGGCGCGTCTTCGGCGCTCACACGCGGCTGACGAATGGCGTCATCCAACACACGGCTCACGGCTCACGGCCCACGGCCCACGGCTCACGGCTCACGGCTCACGGCCCACGGCCCACGGCTCACGGCCCACGGCTCATGGCTCACGGCTCACGGCCCGGTAACCCGCCACCGTCCGCCGCGCGCATTCATCCCATGTGAATGTCTTCGCCCGCGCGATACCGCGCGCGCGCAGGTCGGCCGCGAGGGCTGGGTCGCCCAGGATGCGCAGACAGGCCGCCGCGATCGCGCTAGGATCGCGCGGGTCGAACAGCACAGCGGCATCCCCGGCCACCTCGGGCAGCGAGGACGTGTTGGCGCACGCCACCGGCGCCCCGCACGCCATCGCCTCCAGCGGCGTCAGCCCGAAACCCTCGTAGAGCGAGGGGTAGACGAACAGCGCGGAGGCCCCATACAGCCCGGGCATCAGCGGATTGGGCACATCCCCGATGAAGCGCACCTGGGCCTCGATGCCCAACGCTTTAGCCCGATCCTGCGCCTCGGGGAAGCGCGGATCCTGGTGGCCGGCGATGACGAGTTGGGTTTCGTCGCCGGAATCGGCCACCCGCTTCCAGGCCTCCATGAGCCGGACCAGGTTCTTGTGCGGCTTGTTGCTGGCCAGGTACAGCGCAAAGCGTTCCGGCAGGCCGTAGCGCTCGCGCGCCGCGGCCGCGCCGGCCATCGCCGCGGCCGGGGTAAAAATCGCGTCGGCGGCCAGCGGGGTCACCGTGATCTTTCCCCGCAGCGGCGGAAAAAGCCGGGTCAGGTCGTCGGCGGTGGCTTGCGAGATGGCGAAGAAGGCCTCGCTGCGGCGGACCGCCAGCTCGGTCAGCAGGCGGATCATCACCCGCGACAGCGCCGACGGGATGTGCTCGGGATACAGGAACGAAATCGCGTCGTAGAGGGTGGTCACGCTCGGCCGGCGGCTCAAATACGGGCGGACGTAATACGGGTAATGGGCGAGCGTCCCCGGCTTGCGGGCGGCCGGCTCGCGCAGCGCATTCGACGGCCCGAAGATCGGGGCGCGGGTTTCGACGCGCTTGACCCGGCCGTCACCCGACGGCGCCAGCGCAGCGACGTCGTAGCGGGTGTTCTTCGCCGTCGGGTCGTGGAGGATCGTCAGCGTGTCCCCGGCGTCGAGGTGGGCGGGCAGCGCGGCCAGCAGGTTCCAGGCATACCGCCCAATCCCGGGGAAGTGGTCCTGGATGACCCGGGCGTCGAAGAAGATCTGCATTCAGATCCCGAAGAGCCCCTGCTCCACCGCCTCGCACAGGATGTGCCCGATGGTGATGTGGGCCTCCTGGACGCGCTGGGTGCTGTCCGAGGGTACGACGACGGCGACGTCGCACAACGGGGCGAGCTTCCCACCGCCGCGCCCAATCAGCCCAATCACCTTGCAGCCCTGCGCGCGCGCCCGCTCGGCGGCCGCGCAGACGCCGGCCGCGTTGCCGCTCGTGCTGATGCAGACCAATATGTCGCCGGGTCGGGCGAAGGCCTCCACCTGGCGGACAAAGACCTGGTCGTGGGCGTAGTCGTTGGCGATCGCGCTCAGGATCGATGTGTTGGTGGTCAGGGCCATGGCCGGCAGGGCCCGCCGCTCCATCGTCAGTTTGCTGACCAGCTCGCAGGCCAGGTGCTGGGCGTCGGCGGCGCTCCCGCCATTCCCGCACCACAGGGTCTGCCCGCCGGCCCGGTAGCAGGTGACAAGCGCCAGCGCGGCGTCGGCGATGGCCGGCCCGCAGATTTCGAGGGTCTTGAGCTTGACCGCGGCGCTCTCGGTGAGCTGGGCCGCGATCATGTCTTTGAGCTGAAACGCGGCGTAGCTTTCGGGGGTTCCGATGTCGATCATGGCGCCTCCAAGGATGGCGCCGCGCAGGCGGCCCTGGGCGGCCAGCGCGGGAAAGATGTCGCGCTCGAGCGAGAGCGGCGAGCGATCCGGGAATTCGGCCAGGACGGTTTTGTCGATGACATACACCCCGGCGTTGATCAGCCCTTCGGCGGCCGAGGACTTCTCGGCGAAGCGGGTGATCGCGCCGTCCGCGCCCAGCGCGACCGCGCCGAAGCGTCCGGCGTCGGGGACGCGCACAAGGCCCATGGTCACCGTCGCGCCGCCGGCTGCGTGGCCGGACACAAGCGCGGTCAGGTCGCCGTCGACGAAAGTGTCGCCGTTGACCAGCATAAAGGTCGATTCGAGCCGTTGGGCGGCGTGGCGCAGCGCGCCGGCGGTGCCGAGCAGGGCGTCGCCCTGCTCGCGGGCGTAGGCGATGTCCATCCCGAGCGCCGCGCCATCGCCGAAGTGGGCGGCGATCATTTCGCCCTTGTAGCCCACGCACAGCAAGGCCCGGGTAAAGCCCTGGGCGCGCAGCGCGCGGAGAAGGTGCTCCAGAAAGGGCCGCCCGTTGATGGGGGCCATCGGCTTGGGGCGATCGGTGATGATGCCGCGCAGGCGGGTGCCGAGGCCGCCGGCCAGGACGACGAGTTGAGGCAGGGCGGTCATGGGGGTCCTCGCCTGTTTTGCGCGGTCATTCCCGCGAAGCCCCCATGGAACGTCATCCCCGCGAAGGCGGGGATCCGTGTGAAGGCCCGGCGCGAAACTACACTAACCGTCATTCCCGCGAACTCCCCGCCTTCGCGGGGATGACAGGGAATCCACAAGTAACCCCGGCCTGAGACCCGGTGTTGGGCCCTGTTCGTTCCCTGCGCTACTTGTGGATTCCCGCCTTCGCGGGAATGACGATTTGGAGGAGGGCGGGAATGACGTTCCCTGGAGGAAAGCGCGGGCAGTGAGGCGCTGCCAGTCCCGAAGGGATTTTGTTCATGTTGCGCGGCGCTTCGAGCGCCGCGTATGCCCGTAAGGGACCTCGACTTCGCCGACGGAGTTCCTTGTGGATTCCCTGTCATCCCCGCGAAGGCGGGGAGTTCGCGGGAATGACGATGAGAAGTTTGGGACTGACGGTCCTGTGAGGGGCGTTGTGTGCGCATACGACAACCTTCATTGTCTCGCATCACGCGTCGTTCCCCCGCCCGCCATCGCCTGCTTCGGTCCCCGGCCGCTATAATCATTCCCCGCACTTATGGACGAACGATTGGCCTTCCTTGAAGCGAAATTCAACCACCTGACCGAGCAGATGGCCGACTCGGGTGTGGTGAATGACTACACCCGCTACGCCACGGTGGCCAAGGAGCGCAGCGACCTCATCTCCGTCGTAGAGACCTGGCATGAGCTGCAGCGCCTCCGGGCCGAGCTGGCCGACGCCAATGCCATGCTCGCCGGTGACGACGCCGAAATGGCCGAGATGGCCCAGGCCGAGATCAAGCCCCTCCAGGACAAGCTCGACACGCTCACCCAGCGCGCCCGCGAGCTGCTGGTCCCCAAGGACCCCCGGGCTGACCGGAACGTCATCATCGAGATTCGGGCCGGCGCGGGCGGCGACGAGGCTGGCCTGTTTGCGGCCGAGCTCTTTCGGATGTATCAGCGCTACGCCGACGAACATCGCTTCAAGGTCGAGTTGCTCGATGAGAGCGAGACCGGGATCGGAGGCTACAAGGAGGTCGTCTTCGCCGTGACCGGCAAAGGCGCCTACGCCCGGCTCAAGTTTGAGAGCGGTGTGCACCGCGTCCAGCGCATCCCGACCACCGAGTCGAGCGGCCGGATTCACACCAGCACGGTCACGGTCGCGGTGTTGCCTGAGGCTCAGGATGTCGAGGTCAACATCCCCGACGCCGATCTCACCATCGAGACGTATCGCTCGCGCGGGGCCGGCGGCCAGAACGTGCAGAAGAATGAGTCGGCGGTCCGAATCATTCATAAGCCCTCCGGCCTGGTCGTGCAATGCCAGGACGAGCGCAGCCAGACCCAGAACCGCCTTCGCGCGATGAGCATCCTGCGCGCCCGGTTGTATGACCTGCAGACCCAGAAGCAGGCGGCCGAGCTCAGCCAGCAGAAGCGCGAACAGATCGGGACCGGCGACCGGAGCGAGAAGATCCGGACCTACAACTTCCCCCAAAACCGGGTCACCGACCACCGTATCGAGTTGTCGCTTTACCGGCTCGAGGTCATTCTGAACGGCGACCTGGATGAGTTTATCGAGGCCCTCACGACAGATGAGCAGGCCCGCCTGCTGCGAGTCAGCGGACTTTGATCTTTCTTAACAGAAGAGGGGAAGAACAAAAGGGCATGGAAGGATTGTTTTCAAGACAAAGGAGAAGCGGAGACGAGAACAGTTGCCTCCCTTTCTCCCCTTCTCCTGAAAATATCCCTTCCCTCCTCTTCGTTCTTCCCTTCTTCTGTTGAGTTCCTCCATCACATGGGCGAGACGATTGGCGGGGCATTGAAGCGGGCTGTGGCGCGGCTTGACGCGGCGCGGGTGGACACGCCGACGGCCACCGCCCGGCGGCTGCTGAGCGTGGTCGCGGGCCGGCCGAAAGAATGGCTGATCGCCCACAGCGAGGAACCGCTCCCGGACGAGCGCGTCGTCGCGCTCGACGGGCTGCTCATTCGAGCGGCCGCGCATGAGCCGCTGGCCTATATCCTCGGCGAACGCGACTTCCACGGGCTGACGCTCAAGATCGACCCGCGCGCGCTGATCCCCCGGTCCGAGACTGAGATGCTGGTGGACCTGGCCCTGGCGGCGCTGCGCGGCCTGCCGCCTGGATCGACGGTAATTGATGTTGGCACGGGCAGCGGCGCGGCCGGCATCGCCATCGCCCTGAACGCCCCGCTGGCGCGCGTCATCGCCTGCGATGTCTCGGCCGACGCGCTCAGCCTGGCCCGCGAAAACGCCGCCCGCCACCACGCCCGGGTGGAGTTTGTCCACAGCGATCTCCTTGCGGATGTCCCCGACCTCGCCCCGGTCATCGTGGCCAACCTGCCCTATGTGACCCGCGAGGAGATCGAAGGCCTGCCGCCCGAGATCCAGGCCCACGAGCCGCGGGTCGCCCTCGATGGTGGCGA